>JAYRVK010000550.1:0-11614 GCA_041918555.1 Sandaracinaceae bacterium | reverse complement strand
CCTCGCGGCGCTCGCCCCCGACCCACGCCCGCACCGCCACGCGCCGCGGGAGCCCGCGCTCGCGGAGCGCGAAGCCCAGGCTCTCGTTCATCCGCGCGAGCCGCGCGGAGGACGCGACCACCACGTGCCGCATCATCCCGAGCGCGAGCGATGGGTGCTCGAGCGCGAAGGCCTCGAAGCTCGGTTGATCGAGCGACAGCAGCGTGCAGTCGGTATCCGCGATCACGCTCGCGGTGCGCATGGTCCCCGCGACGAGCGCGATCTCGCCGAAGCACTCGCCCGCGCCGAGGGCGCCGAGGTCCACGCCGCGGCTCTCGACGTGCGCGCGGCCGCGCGCGATCACGAAGAGCGCGCGGTCGCGGTCGCCCTCGGTCACGATCACTGCGCCCGCGGCGACGTCCCGGCGCGCGAGCGCGCTCCCGACGAGGGCGAGCTCGTCGTCCTGGAAGCCGGCGAACAGCTCGGCGCGGCGCAGCGCCTCGAGGGCTTCTCCATCCATCGGTCGGAGTCTACGCGGCGGTCAGCCGATCCGTCGTCACGCGGAACAGGCGGTCGCTGATCCGATGGGGGGCTCGCTGCGCGTCGTCGCGCGCCCGCGCGGTCAAGGCGTCGCGCAGCGCGGGGCCGTCGGCGCAGGCGAGCAGTACGTCGCGGTGCGGGACCGCGGCCAGGAATTCGTCGCCGAGCTCGGGCGCGAGGACCGCGTGCAGCGTGGGCAGGAGCAGGCGCGCCGCGTCGAGCCCGTCGCCGGTGCGCGCGAAGACGAGCGGGCCGGCCTCGGTGTCCACGCGTCCGAACCGCGCGCCGCGCGAGCGCTCGGCGAGGTTCTCGATCGCGGAGGACAGCGCGTCGTCGAACGCGAGGCCCCAGCGCGCGAGCTCGGCCTCCGCGACGTAGCGCGACCGATCGCCGTGATCGATCACGAGCGTGAGCTCGAGGGCGCCCCCGATCCGCGGCGCGAACGCGAGGCGGCCGCGGTCCGCGAGCGACTCCGCGAAGCCCGGCGCCGTGATCCGCGGGTAGAGGCTCGCGCGCACGTCCGCGAACGTCGCGCCCGCGCCCGCGCCGCCGGGGAGCATCGAGACGAGCTTCGCGAGCGCGAGCTCGGCCGCCGCGTCGGGCTCGCCCTCGGTCGCGCGGAGCACGCGCCCCAGGTCGAGCTCGGTGCCGTCGGTCAGCCACACCGCGGGGCCGAACGCGGACCGGACCCGCACCTCGGGGCGCTCCCGCGCGAGGCGCGCGCGCAAGAGACGCATCGCGCGGCCCACCCCGGCGTGGCCCTGCGCCTCGGCCTCCGCGCGGCGCACCGCCTCCACGATCACGGCGCGCGGGTCGTCGTCCTCGAGCGCCGCGTCGATCGCGGCGAACGGATCGAAGAACCCGTCGAGCCCGAGCCGCACGCGGTGCGCGCCCTCGCGCGCGACGTGCGCGCCCGCGCCGACGTGCTCGAGGAGGAGGCACGCGAGGAGCGCGCCGGCGCCCTCCACGAAGGCCTCGTCGAGCGCCGAGGGCTCCTCGTCCGCCCACGCCTCGACCGCCTCGCAGAACGCGCGCAGCCCCTCGACGCCGTGCGCGAACGGGCGCGGCGGGGCGCCCGGGTGCGCCGCGAGGAAGCGCGCCGCGGCGTCGCCGAGGGGGCCCGCGTCGATGCGCTCGAGCCACTCCACGCGCACTCCTACTCCGCGAGCAGGTGCCGCGCGATCAGGACGCGCTGCACGTCGCTCGCTCCCTCGTAGATGCGGAGCGCGCGGACGTCCTCGTAGAGCCGCGCGACCATCGAGCTCGCCATCACGCCGCGCCCGCCGTGGAGCTGCACCGCGCGATCGATCACCTGCGACGCGCTCTCCGTCGCGACGAGCTTGGCCATGCTCCCGGCGCGGGCCTCGGCCTCGCGATCCGCGTCGCCGCGATCCGCGAGGGCGGCGGCGCGGTAGACGAGCAGGCGTGACGCCTCCGTGGCGCACGCCATCTCCGCGAGGCCGAGCTGGACCGCCTGGAGCGAGGCGAGCGGGGCCCCGAATTGCTGGCGCCCTCGCACGTGGCGCACCGTCTCGTCCAGCGCGCGCTGCGCGAAGCCGACCGCCGCGGCGCCGACGGTGGTGCGGAAGCGGTGCAGCGTCCCGAGCGCGAGGCGCATGCCGTCTCCCTCGTCGCCGAGCCGATCGTCGATGCCCACGCGCACGCCGTCGAGGCGCACCTCGCCGATCGGGTGGCCGCCGAGCACCTTCGTCGCGATCGTCGAGACGCCGGGCGTGCTCGCGCGCACCACGAACGCGCTCACGCGGCGGGGCGCGCCGGGCGGCGCGGTCGCGGCGAACACGGTGAAGAGGTCCGCGACCGGCGCGTTCGAGATCAGGACCTTGTGGCCGTGGAGCACGTAGCCGTCGCCGTCGCGGCGCGCCTCGGTGGCGATCCCCGCGAGGTCCGAGCCCGCCTCGGGCTCGGTCAGCGCGAACGCCGCGACGTCCTCGCCCGACTCCACGCGCGCGAGGTGCCGCGCCTTCTGCGCGGCCGTCCCGCCGAGGGTGATCGGGTAGCTGCCGAGGCCCTGCATCGTGAACGCGAGCTCGAGGAGGGGCGACGCGTAGCCGAGCCGCTCGCGCGCGAGGCACACCGCCCGCCAGCTCGGGGCGCCGACCATGAGCGACAACAGGCCGCGCGCGCCGAGGAAGCGGACCATCGCGACGAGCCCCGGCGCCGGGTCGACGCCCTGCTCGAGGGCCGCGCCCTCGTCGGCGAGCGCGCCCGCCGCGCGCCAGCCGCGCTCGATCACGGCCTCGTCGAGGAAGGCGCGCTCGAGCACCGCGTCGGACGGCCTCACCGCTCGAACCTCGGCGGCCGCTTCTCGACCCAGCTGTCGTAGGCCTCGCGGAAGTCGGGGTGCTGCATGCAGATCGCCTGCGCCTGCGCGTCCGCCTCGATCCCGGTCGTGAAGTCGACGTGTGCCTCGTACTCGATCATGCGCTTGGTCATCGCGTGCGCGAACGCGGGGCCGGTCGCGAGCGCGCGCGCGAACGCGTCGGCGGTCTCGAAGACCTTGCCGTCCTCGGCGACCTGGCTCACGAGCCCGATCCGCTCGGCGGCCTCCGCCTTCACGAACTCGCCCGTGAGGAGGAGCTGGCTCGCGCGGCCCAGGCCCACGGTGCGCGGGAGGAGCCACGCCGCGCCCATGTCCGCGCCGCTCAGCCCGACCTTCGGGAAGAGGAACGCGATGCGCGTGTCCGGCGCCGCGATCCGCACGTCGCACGCGAGCGCGATCACCGCGCCGGCGCCGCAGCACACGCCGTGGAGCGCCGCGACGACCGGCGGCCGGCACGTCTTGATCGCGTGGACGAGCGCGCCGGTCATGCGCGTGAACTCCAGCAGGCCGCGCAGGTCGCGCGCGAAGAGCTCGCCGATGATGTCCTCGACGTCGCCGCCCGAGCAGAACCCGCGCGGCCCCTCCCCGCGGAGCACCACCGCGCGCACCTCCGGGTGCGCGTCGTCCTTCAGCGCGCGGAAGGTGTCGCGGAGCTCCGCGTAGACCTGGAACGTCAGCGCGTTGATCCGATCCGGGCGATCCAGGGTGATCGTCGCGACGCCGTCCGCGTCGAGGGCGAAGCGGAAGCTCTCCGGGGATCCGAAGGCGCTCATCGCGGGCCCTCCGGGAGCACCGCGGTCGCCTCGATCTCCACGCGCGCGCCGTCCTCGAGGAGGGCCGCGACCTGTACCAGGGACATCGCCGGGAAGTGCTTGCCCATGCGCTCGCGGTACGCGTGCCCGATCGCCTTGGCCTCCCGCAAGTACTCTTCCTTGTCCACGACGAAGATGGTCATGCGTCCGACGTGCTCGGGCCGGCCGCCGGCCGCGCGGACGACGTCGAGGAGGTTGTCGAGCGCCTTCGCGAACTGCGCGGTGAGGCCCTCGGCCATGTTCATGTGGACGTCCCAGCCGACCTGGCCCGCCACGAAGAGCACGCGTCCGCCGAGGATCATCCCGTTCGAGTACCCGCGCGGCGGCGCGAGGGTGTCGGGGTTCACGATGATGGCCACCCGCGGACCCTAGCGCATGTGCTAAGGGTCGGAGGAGATGGCGAAGCGAAAGAAGCGACGCGCGCCCAAGCGCCCCCGTGCCGCCCGAGGCGAGGCCGGCGACGAGGAGAACCTCGACGACGAGGGCAGGCCGGAAGAAGAAGAGGGTGCGGACGAGGGCTCAGAGCACGAGGACGAGCACGAGGACGAGCACGAGGACGAGCACGAGGACGAGCACGAGGACGAGCACGAGGACGAGCACGAGGACGAGCACGAGGACGAGCACGAGGACGAGCACGAGGACGAGGACGAGCACGAGGACGAGCACGAGCACGAACCGCCGAAGACGGCGGCGCGGAGGGCGGCTCGGGCCGAGGCGCCTCGCGCGGCTCCACCCGCGCAGAGCGGGGGCAACGCGGGGCTCGTGGTCGGCGCGGTGTTCCTCGGCCTCATCGTCCTCGCGATCGTGGCCTCGTTCGTCACGGACTGAGGGGCCGTCCCGGTGGCCCGGGCCGTGCACTCGCTCACGAGCGATGTCCCGTCGGGATGCCTCGTCGCCCGAGTGTGCTATCCGGTGTGCGCCGAATTCGCGCCTGCGGCGCCTCGGTGTGGCAGACCGGGAGTGCGTAACCGGATTCGCGGTGAGCAACCCGCTGCGCGGAGCTGGCCCAGATGAGTGACGTATCCGTCGAGCCCCGAGCTGGTCGCGAGCTGATCGCGGCGACCAAGCCCTTCCAGAAGGAGAGCCGCCTCCGGAGCTGGCTCCACGTCGCCGAGACGTTCGGCGTGATCGCCGCGTGCACGGTCGCGCTCGCCCTGGTCGAGAGCCCGTGGATCCGCGTGCCGCTCGCGATCTTCCAGGGCCTCGTGATCGTGCGCGCGTTCATCCTGTACCACGACTTCATGCACCTCGCGATCCTGCGCGGGAGCCGCGTGGCCAAGTGGATCCTGCACACCTACGGCGTGCTGGTCCTGACCCCGCCGAACACGTGGCGGCAGACCCACAACTACCATCACGCGCACACCGCGAAGATCGTGGGCTCGCACGTCGGCTCCTACCTCATGGTCACGACCGAGATGTGGGAGAAGATGAGCGAGGGCGAGCGGCTCATGTACAAGGTGATCCGCCACCCGCTGACCATCTTCTTTGCGTACTTCACCCTGTTCCTCTACGGGATGTGCCTCAGCTCGTTCCTGCGGAACCCGCGCAAGAACTGGGACTCCGCCGTCGCGATCGCCGTGAACTTCGCGCTGACCGCGCTGCTCTGGTGGGCCTTCGGGTTCTGGACGATGTTCTTCGTCCACTTCCTCCCGCTCTTCGTCGCGACCGCGGCGGGCGGCTACCTCTTCTACGCGCAGCACAACTTCCCCGACCTGCACGTCCAGCCGCGCGACCAGTGGGAGTACACGCGCGCCGCGCTCGAGTCGTCGAGCTACATGGAGACGGGGCGCCTCTTGGGGTGGCTGACCGGCAACATCGGCTACCACCACGTGCACCACCTGAACCCGGGGATCCCCTTCTACAACCTGCCCGAGGCGATGGAGGCGATCCCGGAGCTCCAGCACCCGCGCAAGACCTCGCTCTGGCCCGAGGACATCGCGGCTTGCTTCGAACAGAAGCTGTGGGACGCCGACGCCGAGCGCATGGTCGGCTACCCGGATTGAGTCTCCGAGGGGCGCTGGGCGCGCCCCACCCCCGCGCTGGGCGCGCGGAGGATGGTCTCGAGCCCGAGTCCGAACACCTCCCTTACCGCGCGCGGCGGCGCTCCGATCCGTCGTCACCTGCGGGTAAGCTCCGGCGCATGCAGGTGGGCATCGGGCGAGGGCTCGCGGCGCTGGCGCTCTTGGCGCTGGGCTGCGGCGGGGACATGGGGGACGGCACCGACGCGGGCTCGCCGCCGATCGACGCCGCGGCCGGGATGGATGCGGCGATCGGCGTGGACGCGGCGGTCGGCGTGGACGCCGCGGTCGGTGTCGACGCGGCCATCGCCCTCGACGCGGGCTCGGGCGGCGTGGACGCGGGCTCGTCGCGCCTCGACGGGGGGATCATGCTCGCGTGCACGCTCGAGGAGGTCGCGCCGATCGTCGAGTGCGCGCGGATGGAGTGCGTGTCGCTCCCGGACGCGAGCCTGCCGGGCCTCCCGGACGGAGGCTTCGATCTCGAGGCGGGCCTGCCCGACGCGTCGTTCGCGCTCCCGGACGCGAGCCTGCCGGATCCGACCGAGCTCGCGACCTGCATCCTCACGAGCTGCTGGCGCGAGGTCTTCGGTGTGTCCGACACGTGCCGGGGGTGCCTCCTCGCCCGGGTCGGGATGGACCTCGACGAGATCCGGATGCGCTGCGCGGCCGGGCTGCCCGTGCCCTGACTAGGCCGGGTTCTCGGCCCGGAGCTCGGGCCGCGGGCCGGGCCGGCCCGGGCCGTCGATGAAGTAGGCGATCGCGCTGCGCCCGATCGCGAGGGTGCCCGCGCCCGCGACGCTCGCGCCGATGAGGCTGCCCGCGCCCGGGACGAGCTTCACGAGCTGCTGCGCGCCCCAGCGCAGGCCCAGGCCCGCCGAGCCGACGGCGCCGAGCGAGGCGATCCACTCCGCGCCGGCCTTCACGTCCCAGCCGCGGCCCGAGACGTAGGCGATCCCCGAGACCATGGCGCCCTGGAGCGGCAAGAGGACGAACGCGTCGGCGAACGGGATCGGGGCGAGCCCCACCGTCACCGCGATCGCGGAGCAGCTGTTGACGATCCGGCGGGCCACGTCGCGGCGCGCCTCGCGCCCGATCGCGAGCCCGCGCACCGCCTCGAGCCGCGCCTCGTCGGGGAGCGCCGCGAGCACCGCCTCGCCGAGGCCGTCGAGGTTGTAGCGGGGATCGTAGGGCTCGCCGTCGTACGGCCTCGCGCACACCGGGACGAACGCGGGCTCCTTCAGGCCGAGCCCCCCGAGGGGCGCGCGCAGCGCGTCGAGGGCGAGGTCGATCGCGCGGCGCTTCGCCTCGGAGTCGGGGCGATCGCCGGCCGGCGCGAGCTCGTCCACCTTGCTCAGCACCACCAGGATCGCGGGCGACGCGTCGTAGTGATCGGCGAGCGTGTCGCGGAGCACCCGCAACGACTCTTGCACCGCTCGAGCCTCGGGGCCGCCCTCGCCGCCGGCGCGGACGACGCCGACCAGGAGATCGGGGACCGTCTCGTCGAGGGCGCCGCGGGCGAGCTCGACGAGCCCCTCGCCGGTCGGGAGCTCGAGCCAGTCGAGGCGGCGGCCGTCCGCGTCGATGCGCACCCAGGCCCCGGGGGCCGGGGAGGGCGCCGCGCCGGTCGGCCCGAACGTCGCCGCGTCGAGGAGGCCGTTCGCGAGCGAGGTGCGCCCGCTGCACGGCGCCCCGATCACCGCGAGGCGCGGCGCCCGGCGCTCGTAGAGCAGCCGCCGCAGCCCCGTGAGCTCGCGCTTCACGGAGCCCACGAAGGGGAGGCGATCCAGGACCTTGAGCCAGTCCTCGGCGTCGTGCGGGTCGGGGGTGCGCTGCGGTCGGTGTTGGCCCATCGGCTCCTCAGGTGTCGCGCCCAACGGGCGCAGGGGCAAGTGCGTGGCGAGGACACCGGCCGGTGGCTGGTCCTTCCGGTGGCTGGTCCGGCTTCCACCGCCGGAGCCCGAGAAGCGCCCCGATTCGGGGCCGTCTCGCCCCGGCATGGGCCTGGCTATGTGTCCGGGCGGAGGTCACCCCCCATGCTTCGAGCCACCGCCACCACCCTCGCGCTGCTCACCGCCGGCTGCGCCGCGAACCCCCTCGCCGACGCGGTCGAGGAGACCGGGGTCGACGGGCCGCTCGACGAGGTGCCCGAGGAAGGCAAGTTCGACGGTACCGCCGCGAACGGTCCCCGGGCCTCGGCCGGGATCGCCACCGAGGTGTGGGCGGTCCGGAGGGCGTGGACCGACGTGACGCCAGAGGCCGGGATGGCCTGGGAGGCGAACAGCGGCCTCGACTGGGAGCAGAAGTTCGATCGCTGGGTCGCGGGCTTCACCACCGAGGCGCGCCACCACGGGAGCGGCCAGACCTTCGTGATGCCGACCCCCTACGGCGAGCGACGCTTCCACGCGCCGACCCTCGAGTGCGCCGAGGTCGCGCTGTTCCTCCGCGCGACGTTCGCGAGCTGGCACCACCTCCCGTTCTTCGTGACCGGGTGGGACTCGCGCGGCCGCCAGTCGCTCTACGCCGGTCACTTCGGCTTCGTGAATTCGAGCGGCGCGCGCGTCGCCAACTTCCCGACCTTCCGCACGAGCTACCGCGACCACGAGGCGAGCTGGCGCGTGGGGCAGGCCTGGCCGAGCGACTCGCGCCTGCGCGGGATGCGCCTGGGCGACGACGACACGGTCGCGTTCCTCTCGGAGGACGGCGTGGATCGCGGCGCGGGCGCGTACTTCGACGAGCTCTTCCTGAACAAGCGCGTCGGCTACTTCATGAGGCTCCTGCTCCTCTACTTCGGGAGCGCGAACCTCGCCGACGGCGCGAACATGTTCCACATCCGCCCCGAGGCGACGAACGCGGGCGACCTCCTCGTCCACCGCTGGCAGAAGCGCGGCATCGGCCACGTGATGCCGATCTTCCGCGTCGAGCGGCACTCCGAGGACGCGCTCGAGATCACGATCGCGAGCGGCTCGATGCCGCGCCGCGAGCCCGTGTGGGAGGACCCGAACAGCGCCCGGCACCGCTTCACCAACGACTACGCGGGCGGCGAGGGCACGACCTCGGACGGCGAGCCCTACGCGAGCCTCGGCGGCGGCGTGCGCCGCTGGCGGAGCGCGCGCGTCGTCGGCGGCCGCTGGCGCAACGAGGTCCCCGAGCGCGACCGCGCGGACTACATCAACGACACCGACCACGCGGCGGTCGCCGCGCGCGTCGCCCGCTTCGACGAGATCCTGCGCACGCTGTCGACCGAGGAGCGCCGCGACGTCGCGCTCGCCGCGATCGAGGCGGCCCGCGAGCACCTGCGCAACTACCCGGCGAGCTGCTCGGCCCGCGCGCGCCGCGAGGACGCGTTCGACGCGCTGTACGACGTCTATGGCGACCGCGCGATGGTCGACGCGAACCACCGCACCCTCGAGGACTACGTCTACTCGGCGCTCGTGTACGAGCAGAGCCGCACCTGCTGTTGGAACCGCACCACGGCGGCGATGCACGGCGTCATCCTCGCGTACGCGCAGAAGGAGCAGATGGACGCCGAGGCCGCCGGGATGTGCGTGGCGCCGACCGTGTTCCGCGCCGAGACCGACGGCTACGCCCGCTGGGCCGCGCACGCCCGCGCGATGGGCGTCGAGTGGCGCGAGTGGTCGGAGGACGAGACCTGCACGCAGCGCGGCGTCGCCCAGGACACGGTCGACGCGGCGCGCGCGCCGACGGGCTGGTGCTCGCTCGGCGAGCCGACCACCGAGCCCCCGGCTCCCCCCGCGGGCGCCGGCTGCGACGCGACGGGCGGCGGGAGCCGGGCGAGCGCGACGCGCCTCGGCCTCGCGTCGGCGCGCACCGCGGAGCTGTGCGCGGGTGACGAGGACTGGTACCGCGTCGAGTCGACCGGCTCGGTGACGGTGCGGATCGACTTCGCGCACGCCGACGGCGACCTCGATCTCGAGGTCGTCTCCGACACCGGGACGGTCCTCGGCTCGAGCACGAGCGTGCAGAACGAGGAGCGCGTGACCGCGACCGGCCCGTTCTACGTGCGCGTGTACGGCTACTCGAGCGCGGCGAACGCCTACACCATCCTCGCACAGTGAGCGGCGCGAGCTAGCGCAGGTCCTTCTTGAGGACCTTGCCGCGGTCGTTGCGCGGCAGGGCGTCGACGAAGGCGACCTCGTGAGGGAACTTGTAGCGCGCGAGGTGCTGCTTCGCGTGCTGCTGGAGCGCCTCGACGAGCGCGTCGTCCGCCTCGACGCCCTCGCGCACCGCGACGAACGCCTTGGGGACGGTGAGCCCGGCGCCGTCGTCGATGCCCACGATGGCGACCTCGCGCACCGCGGGGTGTCGCGCCAGGCAGTCCTCGATCTCGAGCGGGCTCACGAACATCCCGCGCACCTTGAGGAGGTCGTCGCCGCGGCCCGCGTAGTAGAAGTACTCGCCCTCTCGGGTGAAGAGGTCCGCGCTGATCGTCCAGGGCCCGTGGAAGACCTCGTCGCTCTTCTTCTCGTCTCTCCAATAGCAAAGCGCTTTGCTGTCCCCCTGGACCCAGAGGCGCCCGATGTCCCCGTCGCCGACGTCCTGCCCGTCGGGGCCCACGACGCGCGCGGAGTAGCCGGGGACGAGCTTGCCGAGCGAGCCGGGGCGCACGTCGCCCGGGTAGCTCGTGATGTAGATGTGGAACATCTCGGCGCTGCCGATGCCGTCGAGGATCTCGCAGTGCCCCCAGCGCGCGGCCCAGCGCTCGTAGAGCGAGGGCGGGAGGGCCTCGCCCGCGCTCAGGCAGATGCGGAGCGAGCGCATCGGGGGCGGGTCCTCGGCGTCGACCATCATGCGGATCATCGCGGGGACGTTGGTGAGGACGGTGACCCCGTGCTTCTCCACGTGCTCGAAGATCCGCTCGGGCGTGGGCTTGTCTTCGAAGAGGACCGCGCAGCCCCCGACGGCGAACGGGAACATGAGGTTCGTGCCGGTCGCGTAGCCGAAGAAGAGGCGCGAGACCGCGACGAAGACGTCGTCCTCGCGGAGCCCGAGCACCTGCTTCGCGTAGCACTCGGTGCTGAACGGGAAGTGGTGGTGGAAGTGGACCGCGCCCTTGGGCTTGCCGGTGGTGCCGCTCGTGAAGAGCCAGCCCGCTACGTCGTCGGCGTACGTGTCGGCGTTCGCGGTCACCGAGGAGCTCGCGGCGAGCGCGTCCTCGAAGGGCTCGAAGCCCGCGGGCAGCGCGTCGAGCTCGCCGACGACGAGGCGCGCCTTGCAGCGCGGGTGCCGCGCGAGCGCGGGGACGAGCCGATCGAGCGTGCGCGCGTCCGCGATCACCGCCTTGGCGCGCGTGTAGTCGAGGAGGTACTCGAAGTCCTCCTCGGTCGCGAGCGGGTTGCCCATGCAGAAGACCCCGCCGGCCTTCAGCACGCCGAAGAACGTCGCGGCGAACTCCACCCCGTCGTAGAGCAGCAGCAGCACGCGGTCCTCGAGATCGACGCCGCGATCCCGCAGCGCGTGGCCCGCGCGGTTGGCCATCGCCTGGATCTCCGCGTAGGTCCACGTCCGGGCGCCGACCTTCACCGCGGCCCGCGCGCCGCGCCCCTCGCGGACGCGCGCGTCGAGGAAGTAGTCCGCCATGTTGAAGCGCTCGGGGAAGGTCGGGGGGGTGAAGGCGGGGTCGGTCATGGCGAGGGAGGGTACAGCACGGCGGCGAGGAGCGATCTCGCGCGGAGCACGCGAAAGAACACGGCGCGCAGAGGTCGCGAGCACGAGCGAACCCTCCGCGCTCTTCGCGCGCCGTTCCTCCGCGCCCTCCGCGCGAGATCGCCCGCGCTGGTGAGCGCGAGCGCGAGTAGGAGCACGAGCACGAGCACGAGCACGAGCACGAGCACGAGCACGAGCACGAGCACGAGCACGAGCACGAGCACGAGCACGAGCACGACGGAGGGCCGCGATGCACGATT
>JAYRVK010000549.1:0-5820 GCA_041918555.1 Sandaracinaceae bacterium | reverse complement strand
CTGCTCGCCGCCCGAGAGCTGCGCGTGGAGGAGGTCGGTGCGGATCCCGCCCGGGTTCATCAGCGCGATCACGGCGCCAGCGGCCGCCGTGCCCTCGAGCTGCGCGTCGGCGATCACGTCGCCGAGCACCGACTCGCCGGACGGCGCGGCGAGGCGCACGAGGTCGCCGCCGATGGTGCCGACCACGCGGTTCGCGAGGGGCGCCGCGAGGGTGTCGTAGCGCGCGATGAGCGCGCTCTGCTCGGCGTCGCGCGCGACGTCGCGCGTGACGATCACGTTCTGTGCGGCGCGGCTCACGACCTGGCCCGTGACCTCGTCGAGCACGAGGTCGATGTCGGTGACGAGGCGACCCGCGTGGGCCGCGCTCGTGACGAGCAGTCCGTCGATCTCGCAGATGTGGGCCGCGTTGGTGTGGCCCGCGACGACGACGTCGATCGCGTCGTCGAGGTTCTGCACGATCTGGAAGAGCGGGCCCGAGGCGCCGACGCACTCGCGATAGAGGCCCGTCGTCGCGCCGCCCTCGTGGATGAGGACGACGATCGTCTCGATGCCCTCGGCGCGGATCTCGGGGACCAGCGCGTTGATCGTCTCGGCCTCGTCGTGGAAGGTGAGCCCCGCGACGCCCGCCGCGGTGGTGACCGTGGGCGTGCCCTCGAGGGTCAGGCCGATGAACGCGAGGCGCGCCGCGCCGAAGCGGCGCTCGGTCCAGCCCGGGAACACGGTCTCCGACGACGCGTCCTCGACCACGTTGGCCGCGAGGTACTCGAACTCGGCGCCCGCGAAGTCGTCTCCGTCCTGGCAGCCGTCGACCGGGTGGCAGCCGCCGAGCTGCATGCGGCGGAGCTCGTCGAGGCCCTCGTCGAACTCGTGGTTGCCGACGCCCGCGACGTCGAGGCGCATGAGGTTCATCGACTCGATGGTCGGCTCGTCGTGGAACAGCGCGGAGAGGAGCGGCGTCGCGCCGATGATGTCGCCGGCCGCGACGACGAGGGTGTTCGGATTCTCCGCGCGCAAGCGCGCGAGGTGGGTCGCCATGAACTCCGCGCCGCCCGCGTCGACGCGGTCGACCATCGGATCGGGGCCCGTCTGGACGCGGCCCGACGAGCCGCTCGGGGGCTGGAGGTTCCCGTGGAAGTCGTTGAACCCGAGGAGCTGCACGGCGACCTCGCCGCACGCGTAGTCGCTCGTCGCGCTCGCGTAGTCGCGCAGATCGCGGAACGTCGCGGGGCCGACCCACTTGATGCGATCGAGCTCGCCGAGATCCTGGATCCAGCGATCGTCGTCGGTTCCCGCGAAGCCGTCCTCGCCGGCGCGGTACGCCACGATCTCCCGCGCACCGCGGGAGCTCAGCGCGGCGTCCACGTCGAGCTCCTCGAGCGTGGCGAGGTTGGCGAGCTTGAGGACCGCGCACGCCTCGGGCGTTCCGTCGCGCACGCCGAACGCGTCGGCCGCGCCGCCCACGAAGAACGTGTCGTCCTCTCCGTCCTCCGCCTCCGGTTCCACGTCCGCCGTACAGCCGGCGACCCCGAGCAGCCCACAGAGCACGCACCACCACATCGATCGCATCGAGACGACCTCCCCACGCCCCGCACCGGGCGCGCGCGGCCTCAGACAGCACGTCCCGGGCCACGCGCGATCCGACGCGAGACGCCCTCCCAGACGGTACTCCGCGGGGTTCGATGGCTACTCGAGCGGCCGGTCGCCGGAGCCGCCATCGCGCTCCCCGGCGATCGGAGGCAGCCGCCCGCGCAGGCGCCGCATGTTCGCGAGCGCGGCGATCATCAGGTCCTCCTGAAAGCGATAGACCATCTCCTGGCCCATCGGCACGAGCACCGAGACCGACTGCGTGCGACACACCTCGAGGAGCTCGCGCAGCCGCACCACGAGGTCGTCGAAGCGATCGCGCTCCGCCTGGGTCGTCAACGTCCCTTGCGCATCGAGCAGGTCGAGCTCGCCGCGGGTGATGCCCCCGCCGAAGAGCTCCCGAAGCTCGCGCTCGATCTTCAGGCGCCGCGTGTCGAGCCGCCACAGGCGGAAGCGGTTGAGCACGCTCATCACGTTGAAGAGCACGCTGATCCCCATGACGAACGTCATGAGGTTCGAGAGCGGGATCACGTCGACGACGCGGGGGAGGTGCTCGTCGACGAGCTGCGGGCCGTGGTTGTCGAAGTACTCGGTCGCGACCGAGCTCATCCGGAGGCCGTGCGGCTCGACCGCGTTGCGGTTGCGCTCCACGAACCCGGGCAGCTCGCGCGAGAGCACCGCGAGGATCGCGTTGATCTCGGAGCGCCGCGCGCACGCGCTCGCGAGGATCAGCGTGTCGACCGAGAGCACCTCGCGGTCCGCGCTCGGCAGCCCGCGCACCGCGTCGTAGTGGCCGGCCTCGATCCGGCCCGCGCGCACCCCCACCAGCTGCGAGGCGACCGCGCGCGCGCTCGCGAAGCTCGCGATCTGGAGCCGGCGTCGCCGCACCGCCTCGGTCGCTTGGCGCGAGCCCTCGAAGACCACCGTCGCCGCGAGATCGAGCTCCCCGCGCGCCGCGGCGTCGAGCTGCTCCGCGACCGGCGCGTGGGTGAACGTCACGTCGAGCGAGTCGAAGCCGGGCAGCGCGAACACGTCCGCGACGAGCTGCGCGGTCCCGCTCCCCTCGGGGCCCGCGCCGATCGTCATCCCGCGCAGATCGCGGAAGTCGGTGATGCGGTCCGCGTCGCGCCCGAAGAAGAACAGCGTCTCGCCGCGCGGCAGGCGCGCGACCACCTCGACGGGCGCCTCGTCGTCGAAGTGGCTCCCCTCCTGGACGAGCCCGAAGTCGACCTCGCAGTCCTCGCCGGGGCTCGCGAGCCGTCGCAGGTTCTCGATCGAGCCCGCGGTGGCGAGGTTGCGCACGCGCCCGCCGTCGCGCGCCGCGCGCGCGCGGAACGCCTCCACCTGCGCGTAGTAGTTGCCCTGCGGTGCGCCGCTCACCACGCCGATGTCGACGTGCGAGAGGTTCGGCGCGAAGTCGATCGAGAGCGCGGCCGCGCCGATCGCGACGATCGCCAGGACGATCAGCGCGGCGCGCAGCCACGCGCGGCGGCGCGCGGGCTTGGGGCTCTGCTCGGCCGGCGGGTCCGCCATCGCGGCCATGGTAGCCGGTCGGCGGGTACATCGGAGCGCGGTGTTCCAGCGGATCGACCCGCGCGACGAGACGCTCGCGGTCTATCGCGGGCACTGAGCTGCCGCTCTCGGCGCTCGTCGGGGACGACGAGTAGCGGGTCCGCGACGAGAGCTCGCACCGCGCGACCGCAAGATGTATTGCGCGCTGCGAGGAGCCGCGAGCGGAGGTCCGTCGCGCGCGCCTGGCGTCGCCGGGCCGACGGACCCAAGCTCGGCGCGTGGAAGTGACGGTGACCGTGTCGACGGTGTTCCGCTGCTCGCTCGAGCGCGCGTTCAAGACCCCGATCCTCTGCGACGTCTCGAAGGTCCACACGGGCTTCGGGCCGATGCCGCGAGTCACCCACTGCGCCGAGGACGACGACTGGGGCAAGGTCGGAGCCAAGAAGCGCGTCTTCGCCGCGAAGAGCTGGACCTTCGCGGGCGGGGAGGCCTCGAGCGATCGTGTGCTCGAGCGCGTCGAGAACGAGCACTGGAAGATCGAGGTCGCCGACTTCCAGGCCTGGATGCTCGGCTTCACGCGCTTCGTCGGGGTGTGGAAGACGACCGAGCTCGGACCGGATGAGGTCCAGGTCGACTACACCTACACCCTTCACGGACGCGGATGGCTCGCGCCCGCCCAGTGGCTGTTCGCAAGGCTCTTCTGGCCCGTGTACATGCGGCGCGCGATGGAGAACGTCCGCGCGCTCGCGTACAGCAGCGAGCCCTACCAGTTCACGTGATCCGGCGCCCCGCGGCCCGCTGCGGTCCCCGATGCTAGCCTCGCCTCGGTGACGGCATCGAAGGTCGCGGTCCTCTCTGCGCTGCTCGTCCTCGGCTGCGAGGCGCCCGCGCCCCTCGATCCATACACGCCGCCGAGCGCCGAGTGGGTCGGCTCGGATCGCACGCACCTGCGCGACGAGACCGGGCGCGTGGTGATCCTGCGCGGCGTGAACGCGCGCGTCGACGGGGTGTTCGACGTGTCGTTCGACGACGGGCGGCTGCCGCTCGAGGAGATCCCGGGCTTCGCGCCAGAAGACGCCCTGCGCATGCGCGCGCTCGGGCTCTCGGTGCTGCGCCTGCCGATCCATTGGTCGGGCATCGAGCCGACCGAGGGCACCTTCGACGAGGCCTACCTCGACCGGGTGGCCGCGGTGGTCGACGCGTGCGCGGCGGCGCGCGTGCACGTGATCGTCGACTTCCACCAGGACGCGTACAGCAAGGAGATCGGCGAGGACGGCGCGCCGCTCTGGGCGATCCACCCGCCGCCCGACATGCTGCTCGGCGGGCCGCTCGGCGACTCGCTCCCCGATCGCATCGTGAGCCCGCAGGTGCAGCGCGCCTACACGTCCTTCTTCGTCGACGACGACGAGGACCTCGAGGACGCGCGCCTCCAGGCCGCGTTCGCGCGGATGGCGCGCCACGTCGCCGCGCGCTTCGCCGACGAGCCGTTCGTGCTCGGCTACGACCTCTACAACGAGCCCATCGTCGCGGACCGCTACCTCGAGCCGTTCCACGACCGCGTGGCCGCCGCGATCCGCGAGGTCGATCCCCGGCATCTCTTGCTGTTCGAGCCGAGCGCGACGCGCAACTTCACCGAGCGCGCGCCGCTCTCGCGCGTCCCGTTCGCCGACGACGGCGGCGTCTACGCGGTCCACCTCTACACGTTCGCGTTCACCGACTCGCGCGCCGAGCTCGAGACGCTCGAGCGCGCGGACCTCGAGCCCAACGTGCTCGCCGCGGTGAACGAGGCCTCCCGCTGGGACGTCCCGCTCCTCGTCGGCGAGTGGGGCATCGGCCCCGACGCGCCGAACATGGAGCGCTACGTGCGCATCATGCACGAGCTCTTCGACGAGCACCTCGCGAGCGCGGCGGTGTGGCTCTGGAAGGAGGACAGCCAGGGCCGCTGGGGCTTCTTCGATCCGGAGCCCGAAGGCACGTGGACCGAGCGCCCCGCGGTCGTCGCCGCGCACGCGCGCATCTATGCGGAGCGCATCGCCGGCGAGCCGACCTCGATGCGCTACGACGCGGACACGCGCAGCTTCGAGCTCCGCTACGAGGGGCGCACGGACGCCGCGCCGCACGTGCTCTACGTGCCGGAGGGCTTCCCCGCGCTCGCCGCGACGTGCGACGGCGAGCTCGTGGCAGCGACGGCGCGGGACGCGGCGAGCGGCCGCGTGGAGATCGTCTGCGGCGGACCGGGGCCGAGGGTCGTGCGGGTCGAGGCCCGATGATGCGTCCGTCGAGGCGCGCGAGGTCGTGGACGGCGGGGAAGAGGGTACGGCTTCACGCTGAGCCGCGCCGAGCGCGGGCTGGTGCTGTTCCACCACGGCTCGGCGCGCGCTTCGTCCCACGGCTCGAGGGCGGCGCCCCGGCACCTTGTGCACGCGCTCGCGCACGATCGCCTCGAGCTCGGCCGGGACCCGACGCCCCGCTCCGAGAACGGCGGCTGTCACCTTCCAGAACGGGGCGACCCGCGCCTGGAGGGGCGAGTCTCGCTCGCTTCGCTCACCGGTCGCGGGCCCCGACTCGCCAACGGCGAGACTATGCCAGGCGCGCGGCGAGCGCGTGGGCGCGCGGCCACGCGAGGAGCCTCAGCTCGCCCGCGAACCAGGCCGCGTCGAGCGGCGCGAGCGACCGCCCTTCCCAGCGATCGAGCGCCTCCTCGCCGAGGACGCGCGCGAGCTG
>JAYRVK010000548.1:0-3160 GCA_041918555.1 Sandaracinaceae bacterium | reverse complement strand
CGGCGCGCGGGCCGCGGTGCTCAGCGCGGCGTCCGCGGTGATCACGCCGGCGCTCGTGGAGAAGCTCGAGCCGGTCGTGATCCCGGACATCCTGCGCACGCTGCTGGGCCTGCCCGGCTCGAGCTGGGAGGAGGCGATCGCGCTCGAGGGCTTCGGCTACGAGCACCCGATCGCGACGATGGTGCAGACGTGGCTCGAGGTCAGCGACGGCTCCAACTACGCGCACTTGATCGCGGCCGCGCCGCGCGACGGCTTCGCGGCCAAGAGCGTGCTGATGACGGAGGGGCTGCGCGACGAGCTCTCGCCCCCCGCGTCCATCGAGGCGCTCGCGGGGGCGATGCGGCTCCCGCAGGCGGAGCCGGTGCACGCGGTCGTGCCGGGCCTGGCCGCGCGCGGGATCGACGCGCTCGCGCTGCCGATCACGGCGAACCTCGCGGGCGGCGCGGCGACCGGCGCGCTCCTTCAGTTCCCGGAGGACGGTCACTTCGCCGTGTTCGAGAACGAGGCCGCCGGGGCCCAGGTCTTCGCGTTCTTCGGCTCGCTCCTCGACGGCGGGCCGGGCACCATCGCGGCGCCCTGAGCTCAGGCGAGCGCTCGGGCACGCGTCGCGGGATCGACGTTGCCGCCGCTGATCACGCCCACGACCGGCGCGTCGAGCTCGGCCGCGTGCGCGCGGAGCCACGCGATCACCACGGCCGCGCTGCCCTCGATCGCGAGCCCGAGCGCGCGCTCCGCGAAGCGCATGGCGTCGGCGATCGCCGCCTCCGAGACCGCCTGCATACCCGCGAGCTCGCGCGCGGCGATCTCGTACGTGGTCTCCGACACGCCGCCCTCGAGCCCCTCCGCGAGCGTCGGGGCGCCCTCGAAGCGGAGCATCGCGCGACCCGCGGCGAGGCTCGCGACCATCGCGGGGCACGCCTCCGACTGCACGCCGACGATCGCGAAGCGCGCGCCCTCGATCCGGCGCGCGGCCGCGAGCCCGGCGACGAGGCCTCCGCCACCCACCGGCGCGACGAGGGTCGCGACCTCCGGGCACTCCTCGAGGATCTCGACCGCCAGCGTGCCGCCGTTCCCCGCCGCGACGTCGGGGTCGTCGAACGGGCTGACGAAGGCGAAGCCGCGCTCGCGCGCGGCGGTCCTCGCGAGCGCCTCGACGTCGTCGTAGCCGCGCGCGTCGGCGAGCTCGAGGCGCGCCCCGGCCGCCGCGATCCCCTCGCGCTTCACCGCGGGCGCCGAGGACGAGACGAAGACCGTGACGGGCACCGCGAGGGCGGAGCCCGCGCGCGCGAGCCCGTAGCCGTGATTCCCGGCGGACGCGGTCACCACCCCGCGCGCGCGGACCGCCGGATCGAGGGCGGCGAGCGCGGCGAGCGCGCCCCGGAGCTTGAACGAGCCCGTGATCTGCTCCGACTCGAGCTTGAGGTAGACGCCCGCGCCGAGGGCCGGGGCGAGCACGAGCGGCGTTCGCCGCGCGTGCTCCCCGACCACGCGACGTGCGCGCTCGAGGTGCGCTCGCTCGATGGTCCACTGCATGGAGTCGGAGGGTAGCAGGCAGGCTTGCTATATTCGGCGCATGCGAGCTCGGCTTGGCGTAGCGGGCGCGCTCCTCCTCGCGGGGTGCGCGTTCGGGGGCTTCGACGACGCGGGCACCGGCCCGACGGACGCGGCGCGCCCGGACGCGGCGAGCGGAGACGCGGGCCGCATGGACGCGGGCCGACGGGACGCCGGCGGGGGTGACGCGGGCCCGCCGGGGGTGGACGCGGGCGGCGGGCTCGACGCGGGCCCGCCGACGATGGACGCGGGCGGAGGCGTCGACGCGGGGCCACCCATGATGGACGCGGGGGGGGGTTCGACGCGGGCCTCTCCACGTGCTCGCCGACCCCCGGGAGCGTCGAGATCAGCGAGATCATGATCGCCTCGCAGACCGGCGCCTCCGACTTCGGCGAGTGGTTCGAGCTGCGCAACCGCGGCATGTGCCCGATCAACCTCGCGGGCCTGGTGATCGACGTGAGCGGCGCGACGCACACCGTGGCGTCGGGCCTCCTGACGGCGGGCGGGTACTTCGTCTTCGCGCAGAGCGGTGACACCGTCCAGAACCACGACCTCGGCCAGGACTACGTGTACGGGACCGGGCTCCGCTTCAGCAACGGCGGCGGCACGCTCGTGCTCACCCACGCCGCGACCGAGATCGTGCGCGTCACCTGGACCTCCACGGACCTGCGGATCGGCCGCTCGCGGCAGGTCTCGAACGGCGCGGCGATGGCGACCTCGATCGGCGGCGCCGGCTGGTGCGACTCGACCGGCGTCTACTCCACGGCGACGGGCGGGCCTTACCTCGGCACGCCGGGCATGGTCAACGCGACTTGCCCTTGAACACCGAGCCCGATCACGCGGCCTGCGCGGTGACGTACCCCTGGGACACGGCGTAGTCGGACAGCTCGCGCTTCATCGCGCGCCGCGCGCGGTGCAGGCGGCTCATCACCGTGCCGATCGGGCAGCCGATCGCGTCCGCGGCCTCGCGGTACGACTTGCCCCGCAGATCGACGAGCACGATCACGTCGCGGAACTCGGGGGCGAGGCGGCCGAGCGCCACCGTGACCTCGTCGCCCAGGCCCTCGCCCGGCACGCCGAACAGGCTCCGCTCCCAGCTCTCCGCGTCGCTCACGTCGCGGCGGATCTCGCCGAGGATCTCCCGCTCGCGGCGGCGACGGCGGTAGCCGTTGATGAAGGTGTTGGTGAGGATGCGGTGCATCCACGCGCGGCCGTTGGTCCCCGGCTGGAAGCGATCCCAGAACGTCCACGCCCGCAGCACGGCCTCTTGCACGAGATCCTCCGCCTGCGCGGGACACCCCGTCATCCGGAGCGCGGCGCCATAGAGCTGGCCGCGCCGCGCGAGCACCTCGCGCGCGAACTCCTCGGTCGTGTCGGGCCGGTCGCCAGAGTCCATCGGTACCTCCGTGACGAGAGCACAGCAACGGTCGAGCCACCCCCACGAGGATCCCGAAATGCCCACGGATCGGGGACCGATCGAGGTGGCGCGCCGAGATCGACTCGACGATGCCCCTCTTCACGGCCTCCAACGCCAGCGTGTCCGGCGTCCATCGGTTGATCGGCAGGCCGCTGTCCGCCGGCGGCTCACAGGCAAGCGAGATCAGCTGCG
>JAYRVK010000547.1:0-3290 GCA_041918555.1 Sandaracinaceae bacterium | reverse complement strand
CCGAGCGCGTCGAGGCCCCGCCCGCGGAAGAGCGCGTCGTCGCTCGCGAGCACCCGCGCCTCGAGCGCGTCGTAGAACGCGGCGTCGCCCTCCTGCACCGCGACCGCCAGCGCGAGCGGGACGAGGCTCGGCTCGACCGCGTCCGGGTGGAGCGCGCCGTCCGCGCCGAGGAAGGCCCGCCCCCGGCGCGCGGCCTCGCGGCGCACGGGCTCGGCGCGCGCGGTCTCGGACAGGAACACGAGCACGGCCTCGCGCAGGAGCGCGGTCTCTCCGTCCTCGGCGCGCCCCGCGCGCGGGCCCCACCCGAGCGCCCGGGCGCGCGCGCGGTACGTGCGCTCGGCGAACGCCTCGACGCGAGCCCGCTCCGCGTCGTCGGTCGCGACCCGCTCGCGCGCGAACCCGATCAGGCCCATCGGCTCGGTCGCGACGTAGCGCGCGTCGTCGGCCGCGAAGCGCGCCGCGCTGCCGAGCACCGCCGCCGCCTCGAGGGTGCCCGCCGCGTACGAGGAGGACAGCGCGTCGGCGACGCCGAGCCGCTCGCGCGCGTCGAGGTGGCGCCAGCCCGCGCCGGTCAGCCGCGCGACGTCGTCGGCGGGCATCGTCCAGCGGTAGTAGCCGGTCGAGTGCGCGTTCGGCATCACCCAGTCCGGACACCGCGCGCCGAGATCGATCCGCGCCTCGGGCTCCGTCACGAGCTCGCACGTGTCTTCGACCGCGCGGCCGGCGCCCCAGCGCACGCACACCGGGATCTGCCAGCGCTGCGCGGGATCGCCCGTCGAGCCGACGGGCAGGTAGCGCCGCTGCCGCACGACGAGCGCGTTCCCCTCGGGGCCGCAGCTCCGCGACGCCTCGAGCAGCGGCACGCCCGGCTGCTCGAGGAACGTGTTGAACGGCGTGGCGACGTCGTTCCCTGCGAGCTGGCCGAGCGCGTCGAGGAGATCGTCCGCCGTCGCCGTGCCGAAGCGATGGCGGCTCATGTGCTCGCGGATCCCGTCGCGGAAGGTCTCCTCCCCGAGGAAGCCCTCGAACATCTCGAGGACCCCGCCGCCCTTGCGGTAGGTGATCGCGTCGAACGCGTTGCGGATGTCGTGGTTGGTCTCGATCGGCTGCCGGATGCGGCGCGCGCTCACGAGGCTGTCGGTGCCCATCGCGTAGTGGGTCGAGCGCACCATGCCGACCTCGGCCTCGTACTCGGGGTGGACCGCGCCCACGCACTTGGTGCCCATCCACGTCGCGAAGGCCTCGTTGAGCCAGATGTCGTCCCACCACGGCATCGTCACGAGGTTCCCGAACCACTGGTGCGCGAGCTCGTGCGCCATCACGTGCGCGAAGCCGCGCCGCTGATCCTCGGGCGCGTCCGCGGGATCCAGCAGGAGCAGCACCTCGCGGAACGTGATCGCGCCGGCGTTCTCCATCGCGCCCGAGGCGAAGTCCGGGACCGCGACGATGTCGAGCTTGTCGTAGGGGTACTCGGTGCCGAAGTACTCCTCGAGCCACGCCACGAGCGGCGCGGTGTGCTCGAGGGCGTACGCGAGCCGCGCGCCGCGCCCGCGCGCCGCGACGCCGCGGAACGGGAGCGGCCGCGAGCGCACCGCGTTCGGCGGGATCGGCGCGTGCTCGACGACGTCGAGCGGGCCGACCGCCATCGCGACGAGGTAGGTCGGGAGCGGCAGCGTCTCGGCGAAGCGGACCTCCTTCATCCCCTCGACGGTCTCCGTGCTCACCGGCGTGGTATTGCCGATCGCCTCGTGCTCCGGCGAGACCGAGAGCGTGACGTCGAACGGCGTCTTGAAGCGCGGCTCGTCGAAGCAGGGGAACGCGAGGCGCGCGCTCGTCGGCTCCATCTGCGTGAACGCGTACGAGTCGCCGCCCGTGTCGACGCGATAGAGCCCCTTGAGCTGGCGATCGAAGGGCGCGTCGTACGTGAGCGAGAGCTCGACCTCGCCGGGGCCGACCTCGCGCTCGAGGCGCAGCGCGGCGACGCCCGAGTCGTCGACCTGCTCGAAGCGCGCGAGCACGGCCTCCTCGCCCTCGGGCAGCACCTCGGCCTGGGTCACGTTCACGTCCTGGCCGTGCATCCAGATCAGGCGGCGCGGCTCGTCCAGGCGCACGCGGATGTCGACGCGCCCCTCGAAGCGCTCGCGGCTCGGCACGACCTCGAGCCAGAGCGTGTAGTGGAGGGGGGTCACGCCCTCGGGCAGGCGCCCGAGCGGGATCGCCTCCTCGGGCGCGGGCTCGCTCCCCGGCGGCTCGCCGGTGCCGCGGCCCTCCGCGGCGCTGTACTCGGGGTGGACGGTCTCGCTCCCGCAGGCGAGGACGAGGAGCGAGGCGAGGAGGCGGATTCCGCGGGCCATCGACCCGGCGTACCTCACGGAGCGCAGCGGGCAAGGGACTTGGGGTATCCTCGCGCCGAGCATGCTGCGACGACTCCTCCCGCTCGGCCTCCCCCTCGGCCTCGCGCTCGCGCTCGTCGGCTGCGATGACGAGGCGGAGCTCCCCGACGATCCCGCCCTCACCGTGCCCGGCCAGACGGTCCCCGAGAACCCGGTGCCGCCGGCCCCGGGCGAGCTGCCCCCGGGGATGCAGGCCAACTCCGAGTTCGATCCGCCGCTCTTCGTGCCCGGGCACGATCCCATGCCGGAGCCGCCCGCCCCGCAGCTGCCGCCCGGCATGGCCATGCCGCCCGGGGGCATGCCGCCCGGGGGCATGCCGCCCGGAGGCATGCAGCCGCAGGGCGCGCCGGTGCCGCTCGCGCCGGGCTTCCAGCCGCAGCCGCTCGTCATGGGCGGCGTGGTCATCGCGGGCCCCGTCGACGCCGCGACGATCGGGCAGGGCTGCGTCGGGTTCGTCGGCCAGGCGCCGAGCCACGTCCTCTCGGTGCAGGCCGGGTTCGCGATGCTGCGCATCCTCGTCAACGCGCCGGTGGACACGGTGCTCGTCGTGCGCGGGGCCGACGGGAGCGTGCGCTGCAACGACGACTATCGGCCCAACGAGAGCTTCAATCCCGTGATCGAGGGGCCATTCAATCCAGGTTCCTATGAGGTATTCGTGGGCGGATACCAGAGCGGCACGCAGGGGCAGTACGCGCTCGGCGTGACGGAGAGCCCGTACATTCAATCCACGCAGATCCCGCTGGCCCCACCCCCCCAGTGACGACGCGGGCCCCCGCGGCCCGGCAAAGGAGAGTGAACGTTGAGCAGCTTCGGACAGCCCCCCGGCGGGGGCGGATTCGGTCAGCCCCCCGGCGGGGGTGGCGGCTTCGGACAGCCTCCCGGCGGCGGCGGCTTCGG
>JAYRVK010000546.1:0-2054 GCA_041918555.1 Sandaracinaceae bacterium | reverse complement strand
CTCGTGACCGTGAAGAACGCGTTGCGGCTCTCCGGGCTCGAGGCGGCGCACGAGCACCTGCGCGCCGAGCTCTCCGCGCAGGCGCCCACGCTCGTCGGGACGAGCCCGGCCATGACGACGCTGCGCGCGATGATCGCGCGCGTCGCGCCCACCGCGGGCCGCGTGCTGATCCTCGGGGAGAACGGGACCGGCAAGGAGCTGGTCGCGCAGGCGATCCACGAGGGGTCGCCCCGAGCCGCCCGACCGTTCGTGAAGCTGAACTGCGCCGCGGTGCCCGAGAGCCTCGTCGAGAGCGAGCTCTTCGGTCACGAGAAGGGCGCGTTCACGGGCGCGCTCCGCGGGCGCGCCGGGCGCTTCGAGCTCGCCGACGGGGGGACGCTGTTCCTCGACGAGATCGGCGACATGCCCGCGCCGATGCAGGCCAAGCTCCTCCGGGTCCTGCAGGAGGGGGCCTTCGAGCGGGTCGGCTCGGAGCACACGATCCGCGTGGACGTGCGCGTCGTGGCGGCGACCAACCGCGACCTCGACGCGACGGTCACCGACGGGACCTTCCGCGAGGATCTCCTGTACCGGCTCAACGTCGTGACGCTCTCCGTGCCGCCGCTTCGCAGCCGGCGCGAGGATCTCGCCGAGCTCGTCGAGCACTTCCTCGCGCAGTCGCGCGCTCGCGGAGGCCGGGCACTGCGCCTCTCCCCCGGCGCGCTGCGTCGCTTGGAGGAGCACGACTTCCCGGGGAACGTCCGCGAGCTCTCGAACCTCGTCGAGCGGCTCGGGATCCTCGCGCAGGGCCCGGTCGTCGACGAGGCGGAGCTCGCGCTGCTGCTGCGTCCGCGCACCGTCGCGGCCCCGGCGCCCGCCGCGCCGCGTTCGCTGTACCGCGAGGGGGCGCCGCTGCGCGAACTGATGGAAGAGGCCGAGCGCAGGATCCTGCTCGACGCGATCGACGCGCACGACGGGAGCAAGCTCGACGCGGCGCGCGCGCTCGACGTCGAGCGCTCGCACTTCTACAAGAAGTGCCGCAAGCACGGCATCGATTGACGTGCAGCGGGCGCCGATCCTCGATGGTGGTTTCGCACCACTCCGAGTGGTCGATTCGGCGATCGAGCGCTCCGCTCTCGAGCCGGGCGCGAGGACGGAGCGCGGGCACGGTTCTCGCTGTCGTGCCGTCTCATGCGCGCACGCAACGACGAGCAGACGGAGAGCACGCTCGACCTCGGTTCCCTTCGCGAGCTCCGCATGCCGGGGCTCAAGTCGGGCACCCTCACCCTCCTCACCGGCCCCGTCGCCGGCGCCCTCTTCCCGCTCGACGCGCCGGTGGTGCGGATCGGGCGGGCGCCGGACGGGCCCAACGAGATCGTCATCCCGGAGCCGTGCGTGTCGCGCAAGCACGCCCGGGTCGATCGCCTCGAGCCCGGTCGCTACGGCGTCGAGGATCTCGGCAGCCGCAACGGGACCTTCGTCAACGGAGAGCGGCTCCGCGCTCCCCGCGAGCTGGCGCACGGCGATCGGCTCCAGCTCGGCGGCGACGTCCTGCTCGGCTTCGCGCTGCTCGACCCGCTGGAGCGCGCCGTCTGCGCGCAGCGCTTCGAGCAGGGGACGCGGGATCCCCTCAGCGGCCTCTACAACCGGCGCATCCTCCTCGAGCATCTGCAAAAAGAGTTGTCGTTCGCGCAACGGCACGGGACCGACCTTGCGCTGCTGCTCGTCGACATCGACCACTTCAAGCAGGTCAACGACCAGTACGGGCACCTCGCGGGCGATCGGCTGATCCGGGTCATCGCCGGCACGCTCACCGAGGACCTGCGCACCGAGGACCTCGTGGCGCGCTACGGCGGAGAGGAGTTCGCGGTCGTGCTCCGCTGCGCCGGGCTCGACGGCTCGGTCGCCGTCGCCGAGCGCATCCGTCGGCGCGTCGCGGAGGTCGAGCTCCTCTGGCACGGCCAGCGCGTCGCGGTCACCGCGAGCATCGGCCTCGCGCACATCGCCCGCGGCGTTGACGCGAGCGGGCTCATCGCGGCGGCCGACGCCGCGCTCTACACGGCCAAGCGCGCGGG
>JAYRVK010000545.1:0-5503 GCA_041918555.1 Sandaracinaceae bacterium | reverse complement strand
GGTCGCGAACCGCATGCGCGCCGTAGGCAACGAGCTGTACCGCTCGGCCATCGTAGGCGGACAGTGCGCGGGCGTGGCGCTCGTGGTCCACGGCGAGCACGACGGCCTGCAGATCGAGGGTAACCTCATCCGGGAGGACATCGGCGCTGCCGGCGGGGGGTGCTGGGGCATCGCCGTCGACGGCGGTTACGCGGAGGCAGAGTCCTTCCGCAACGTGATCGTGCGCGGCAACACGCTCATCGACGTGGGCAACGTCGCCATCGGGCTCAGCTCCTGCGACACCTGCCTGATCGAGAACAACGTCGTCGTGCACCGGCAGTCCTTCGGAGCCACGGCCATCGCCGTCCCCGACCGGGACCGCGGCACGGGCGACCTGGCGATGAACGGCATCACGGTGCGCAACAACAGCATCTACGCGACGAGCGACGGGACCGGCATCCTGGTGGGGCGCGAGGGCGGCTCGCACGTCGTGGTGAGCAACGCCGTCCACTACGGGGGCAGCGGGCGCTGGTCCTGTCTCGATCTCGATCTCCCGGCGAGCGCGTACCGCGCGGTCGACCACAACCTCTGCTTCGGCCCGGGCGCCAGCGTCTTGGAGTGGGAGGCGGGGAGCGGGGACCTCGCCGCCTGGCAGGCCGCGTCACCGTTCGACGACAGCTCGCGGGTGGCCGATCCGCAGTTCACCCGCACGTCGGGTGCGGGTCCCGATCTGAGCGCGGAAAGCGACGCCTCGCCGATGGTGAACGCGGGCCATCCCTCGCTGAGCGCGCCCACGGACATCACCGGGGCGGTGCGGGATACCCCGGACATCGGCGCCTTCGAGCGTCGATGACGTCGATCACGCGGAGCTCGTCGTCGATGGTCCCTCGTGTCGGAGAGCTGCGAGGTCCCGGGCCCGATGCCTTCGGTTTCGGCGCGGTCGCGTCGGGGGAGCCGGCCCGACGGATGAAGCTCGGCGCGCGCCCGCGCGCGGCGTATCCTGTCTCGGAGGTGCGGACATGAACCGGGCTCTTCACTTGGTGATCCTCCTCGCCGCGGGCACGGCGCTCGTGGCGGGCTGCGACGGCGACTCGGGCACCGACGCCGGCAGCGTCGTGACGGACGCAGGCGGCGGCGGCTCCGACGCGGGCGGCGGCTCCGACGCGGGCGAAGGCTCCGACGCGGGAGAAGGCTCCGACGCGGGCGGCGGCTCCGACGCGGGCGGCGGCACCGACGCGGGCGGCGGCACCGACGCGGGCGGCGGCGGCTCGTCCCCTGCCGCGATCGCGTTCTGCAACGAGTACGAGACGGTGTGCGGGTTCGGCGCCGCGCGTCGCTACGCCGACGAGGCCGCGTGCGAGTCCGCCTACGACGGCTTCGACGCCGCGCGCCAGATGTGCGTCTCGGATCACCTCGGCTTCGCGGCCATGGGCATGCCGAACACGCACTGCCCGCACGCGACCGGCGAAGCACCCTGCAATTAGGCTTGCGTTCGTGCGGTGGGGATGGCTCGCGATCGCGATCGTGACGGCCGGCGCGCCCGCGCGCGCGGACGCGCCGGCCGAGGTGCTCGCCGCGCACGGGTGCCTCGCGTGCCACACGACCGATGGCACGACGGGCCCCGGGCCGAGCTTCGCGGGGCTGTTCGAGCGGCGCACCACGGTGCGCACCGCCGGCGCGCTCCGGACCTTCGCCGTCGACGACGACTACGTGGCCCGCTCGATCCGCGAGCCGGCGCACGACGTCGTCGACGGCTTCGCGGCGATGCCCGACCTCGCGGTGCCGGACGGCGACGTCGAGGCGATCGTGCGCGCGCTGAGGGAGCTCGAGCCCGAGGCGCCGCCCTTCACCTCGATCGTCCCGCTCGCGATCGGCACGCTCGGCTTCCTCTTCATGCACCTCGGGCTCTCGTTCCACCCGGTGCGCCGCCGCCTCGTCGGCAAGCTCGGCGACAAGTGGTACGAGCGCGTGTACTCGGTCGCGGTGCTCGCGCCCTTCGGCCTGATCTTCTGGGGCTGGTCGGTGCGCCCGTACGTCCCGCTCTGGGATCTCGGATCCTGGACGCGCTGGGTGCCGCTCGTGACCATGCCCTTTGCGTTCTACTTCCTGATCGGCGGCTACTCGACCAAGAACCCGGCCACCGCCGGTCAGCAGGCCGCGCTCGCCGAGGGTCCGAAGGGCATCACCACGATCACGCGCCACCCGGCGCTCTGGGGCTTCGCGCTCTGGGGCCTCGCGCACCTCCCGACCAACGGCGATCTCGGGAGCGCGCTCCTCTTCGGGAGCATCACCGCGCTCGCGCTGCTCGGGATGCTCCACATCGATCGGCGGCGCGCCCGGGCGCTCGGCGCGCCGTGGGACGAGTTCGTCGCCAAGACCTCGATCCTCCCCTTCGGCGCGGTGGTCGCGGGCCGCACGCGCCTCGATCTGCGCGGGCAGTGGTGGCGCTTCCTGGCCGGGCTCGCTACGTACGGAGGCATGGTCGCGCTCCACGAGTGGGAATTCGGCGTCTCGCCGTTCCCGTACTTCTAGTGGGTCGCAACCGCATCCAGCCGCGCTGCGCGCGTTGCCTCCTCCACGTGCCGCTGTGCCTCTGCGCCAGCCTCCCGCGGATCGCGGTGGCCACGCGGATCGTGCTCGTGCCCCACGCGGTCGAGTGGCGGCAAGCCAGCAACACGGGGCGCGTCGCGGTGCTGACGCTCGAGGGCGCCGAGCTCGCGGTGTGGGGACGCCGCGGCGCGCCCCTCGACCCGAGCACGCTGGGTCGGGGCCCGGACGTGCGCACGGTGCTGCTCTTCCCGACCGAGGGCGCCCCCCCCCTCGGCCCAGTCGACGAGCGCCCGGTCCGGATCCTCGTGCCCGACGGCACGTGGCGGCAGGGGCGGCGGATCGCGCGCAAGCTCTCGGCGCTGCCGGGGATCGACCGGGCCCGGATCGACGCACCTCCGCAACCCACCTTGCGCAAGGCCCCTTGCGACGAGCGGCTCGGTACCGGCGAGGCGATCGCGGCGGCGCTCGAGGCGCTGGGCGAGCTCGAGGCCGCGCGGCAGCTCCGCGCCGCGGTCCGCACGATGGTCGATCGCACGCTCTACGTCCGCGGGCGCCTCGCCGCCGATCGCGTGAAGGGCGGCGTCTCGGCGGAGGCACGCCGCGCGATGAGCGGCCCGCGCTGATCGGGCCGGGCTATCCTGCGCGCGATGCGCCGCGTCGTACCCGCGCTGCTCCTCTGCCTCTCTGCCTGCGACGGAGCTCCTCCCGAGGGCACCGACGCAGGGCCCCCGCCGCCCGCGGACGCGGGCAACGCGTGCACCTTCGATCCCGGCCCGCCCGAGGCGATCCCGGAGCCCGAGGCCTACACCCCGCGCTGGGCGTTCGAGCCCTGGGTCAGCAAGGACATCTCCGACCGCGACGACTCCTACGCGTTCGTCGACGGCTTCCTCGAGCGCGACATCCCGGTCGGCGCGCTCGTCCTCGACTCGCCCTGGGACGCGCAGTACACGACGTTCGTCCCCAGCCCGAGCCGCTACCCGGACTTCGGCGGGATGGTCGCCGACATGAACGCGCGCGGCGTGCGCGTGGTGCTCTGGGTGACGCAGATGGTGAACCGCACGAGCTACGACCTCGAGATGGGCGGCGACACCTACCGCGGCGCCGCGCCCAACTACGCACAGGGCTGCGCGTGCGGCTACTTCGTCGAGCGCTGCAAGCTCTACGGGTGGTGGAAGGGACAGGGCTCGGCGATCGACTTCTTCCACCCGGGCGCGCGCGCGTGGTGGCACCGACAGCAAGACGACTTGCTCGCGTTGGGCATCGACGGCTGGAAGCTCGACTTCGGCGAGTCGTACCTCGAGGAGGACGATCCCCTGACCACGTTCGAAGGCGAGGTCGCGCACCAGGCCTACTCCGAGCGCTACTACCAGGACTACCTCGCCTACGGCCGGCACGTGCGCGGGCGCGACTTCGTGACGATGGTCCGCCCCTACGACGTCAGCTACGACCGCCGCGGGCGCTTCCACGCGCGGCCCGAGCACGCCCCGGTCGGGTGGGTCGGTGACAACCACCGCGACTGGACGGGCATCGTCGACGCGCTCGACCACGTGTTCCGGAGCGCCCGCGCCGGCTACGTCGTCGTCGGCTCCGACCTCGGCGGCTACCTCGACCGGCGCGAGCCGCTCCTCACCGAGGAGATCCCGTTGGACCTCGAGGTCTTCCAGCGCTGGACCGCGTGGAGCGGGATGATGCCGTTCTTCCAGCTCCACGGCCGCGCGAACCTCGCGCCGTGGACGGTGCCCGAGCGCGCGGACGAGACGGTCGCCATCTACCGCTACTGGGCCACGCTGCACCACGAGATGGTCGGCTTCTGGTACAGCCTCGCGGAGGAGGCCTACGCGAGCGAGCAAGCCCTCTTGCACCCGATCGGCGACGAGGCCGAGTGGGCGGGCGACTGGCGCTACCTCGTCGGTGAGGCCTTCCTCGTCGCCCCGATCGTCGCGCCGGGCGGCGCGCGCGACGTGGCGCTGCCCGCGGGGGCGCGCTTCTACGACTTCTGGGATCCCGCGGCCGACGCGAGCGAGGGCGGGACCACCCTGACGGCGTATTCCGTCGCCGAGCCCGGGCGGATCCCGATCTTCGTGCGCGAGGGCGCGATCGTCCCGGTCGACGTGGAGAGCGACGTGACGGGCCTCGGCGACGCGGCGAGCGCGGGGCACCTCACCGTGCTCGCGTGGCCGGGCGAGACCGAGGGCGCCTTCGTGCTCCACGAGCTCGACGACGCGACGACGGCGATCCGCGCGTCCCGCCGCGCCGACGGTGCGCTCCTCGCGTCGATCGCGCGCGCGACGCGGCCCGTGATCTTCCGCCTGCGCGCGGAGAGGGCACCGAGCGCGGTGATGGCGGGAGGGGTCCCCCTCGCGCGCGTGGCCGACGCCGCCGCGTTCGGCGCCGCCGCGAGCGGGTGGCGGCACGACGCCGCGAGCCGCTGGCTCTGGGTGAAGGTCGAGGCGAGCGCGGGGGAGGTCTCCCTCGAGGCGAGCCCGTGACCCGCGCGCTCGACGAGGCGGTCGAGGTGGTGGACGGCGACGCGTCGGTCCTCCTCACGTGCGAGCACGCGACCGAGCGGATGCCCGACGGCTGGAGCTGGCCGGAGCCGGACCGCCGCCTCGTCGGCACGCACTGGGCCTTCGATCTCGGCGCGCGCGAGCTCACGCTCGAGCTCGCGGCGCGCAGGGGCGCGGGCGCGGTGCTCGCGCGCTACTCGCGCCTCGTCGTGGACGCGAACCGCCCCGAGAGCTCTCCGACGCTCTTTCGCACGGAGGCCGAGGGGCTCCCCGTCCACCTCAACACCACGCACCTCGACGCGCGCGAGGCCGAGCGCCGCATCGAGACGCTGCTCCGCCCCTACCACGCGGTCCTCGACGAGCGCGCCCGCGGCTCGCGCGCGCAAACCCTCTTGTCGATGCACACCTTCACGCCGCGGTACGAGGGCCAGGTCCGGACGCTGGAGGTGGGCGTGCTCCACGACCTC
>JAYRVK010000544.1:0-8123 GCA_041918555.1 Sandaracinaceae bacterium | reverse complement strand
CGTGGGCTTTCCCGCCGCGGGTTTCCGGCTCGGCACTGGAGCGAACTGGGCACCTGTGCCAGGGCGGCTCTGATCGAAGACAAACTGCCCAAGCGGATTGACCAGCACCGGGTGCGACGGCGCCTGCGCCGATCTCGCCACTGATCCGAGCCACTGCGGCGGCTGCGGCGTCGCGCGCGCGGCCGGGCAGTCCTGTTGCGGCGGCGCGTGCGTCGACCTCGCCAGCGACCCGCGGAACTGCGGCGCGTGCGGCCGGCGCTGCCCGCGCGGTCCGTGCCTCGCCGGGGTCTGCCAGTGCATTGGACCCGGGTGTCCCTGATGCGGTCCATGCTCATGGGGGCCGCGGCTGCGCTCGCCCTGCAAGGTTGCTTTCCATTCAACACCGTGGACGGAGACGCCGGAGCCGCCGACGCACAGGCTCGCGACTCGTTCGACCGCGAGCGTCAACCCGGTGAGGTCCGGTGCTACGACCGCGCGGGGCGCGATCTCTGGTCGCGCGGCGGCGCGAGTCCGCGCCGCGAGACCGGGCTGCGACTCGGCCCGAGACCGCGGGCTCGCTCGACGCGTGCGAGGCGATCCCACCGCGCAGCGGGCTCGCGGAGCCGCCGCAGAGACCCTGCTCAGGGCCTCACTCCGCGGCGGACGGCTCCGCCTCGACCCTCGCCGGCCGCGGCCCGAGCACCGCGATCCGCAGGCGCCACACGAGCGAGAAGAACGCGGGCACCACGAAGATCGTCAGCGCGGTCGAGAGCGCGAGGCCGCCGAGGACCACCGCGCCGACGCCGCGGTAGAGCTCCGAGCCCGAGCCGGGCACGAGCACCATCGGGAGCAGCCCCGCCAGCGAGGTCAGCGTCGTCATCAGGATCGGCCGGACGCGGCCCTCGACCGCCGCGCGGATCGCGTCGTCGAGCGCCTTTCCCTCGCGCAGGTGCGCGAGCGCGCCGTCGACCACTAGAATTGCGTTGTTCACCACGACGCCGATCAGGATGAGGAACCCCACCGCGGTCATGAGATCGAGCGGCTGCGGCTCGAGCAACGTGCTCACGAGCCACAGCCCGCCGACCCCGCCCGCCGCCGCGAGGGGCACCGTGACGAGGACCACGATCGGCGCGAGGAAGTCCTCGAAGATCGCGGCCATCAGCAGGTAGCAGATGATCACCGCGAGGAGCAGCACGTTCGCGAACTGGCTCCGCGCCGTCTCGAGCTGCCCCGCGGTGCCCGAGTAGGTCACCTCGACCTCCCGCGGGATCGCGCCCTGCGCGCGGAGCGGCGCGATCACCTCGCTCTCGACCCGCTCGAGCGCGGTCTCGAGCGGGACCTCCTCGGGCGGCGCGACCATCAGGGTGAGCGCGCGCCGGCGCTCGATCCGCTGGATCGTGGTGGGCCCGAGCTCCTCGCGGAGCTCCGCGAGCACGCCGAAGGGCACGACGGACCCGTCGGGCGCGGCGACGGGCGCCGAGCGGATCGCGTCCGGGTCGTCGATGCGCTCGCCGCCCTCGCGGACCGCCCGGAGGATCACGTCGACGCGGGGCTCGCCCTCCGGGCCGAGCTCGCCGATCACGGCGCCGTCGACCAGCGCGCCGAGGGTGAGCCCGAGGTCCGCGCTCGAGACGCCGAGCGGCGCCGCGTCGCCGCGCCGCGGGTACGCGCGCAGCTCGGGCGAGCCCGGATCGAGCGAGGGCACGGGGCGCACCTGCGCGCCCGGCACCGCCTCGCGCAGCATCCCGAACATGCGGCCGCCGATCTGGGTCAGCGTGCCGATGTCGCTCCCCGCGAGGTTCACCTCGATGGAGCGCCCGCCCGAGGCGCGCCCGAAGAGCGAGGCCTTCGTGGCGAAGCCGATGAAGCCGGGGATCTCGCTCTGCGTGCGCTGCACGAACGCGAGCATCTCGTCCACGCGCGCGGGATCCTGGGCGACCGCGCCCGCGAAGATCCGCTCCGGGCTCCCCACGAAGAAGGCGCGCTCGAGCGCGGGGACGCCGCCGACGTCGCGCCGGAGGTGCGGCGTCATCTGGGCCTGCACGTGGCGGCCGACGCGCTCGAGCTCGTCGACCGAGGTGCCGGGCGGCGGGATGAGGATCCCGAACACGAGGTTGCGGTTCCCGCTCGGCAGGTACTCGAGGGGCGGGAGCATCGTCCACGCGAACGCGCTGCACCCGCCGACGGCCGCGAGGACGAGCGCCGCGCTCGCCAGCCGCGAGCGCGTGAGCGCGCCGACGGCGCGGCCGGTCGCCTCGCGCGCGCGCACCGCGAGCGTGCGGCGCGGGGTCTCTTCCACCTTGCCGCGGAGCACCTTGCCCGCGAGCGCGGGGATGACCCACACCGAGACGCCGAGCGAGGTGATCACCGCGAAGCTGATCGCGACGGCCACGTCGCGCAGGAGCTGTCCGACCTCGCCCTCCCACCCGATCACCGGCACGAAGACGATCGCGGTGGTCGCCGTCGAGGCGAGGAGCGCGGCCCACACCTCCTTGATGCCGAGGTACGCGGCCCGCCGGGGGTCCTTCTCCCGCTGGCGCCACGTGTCGATGTTCTCGAGGGCGACGATCGAATTGTCGACGACCATGCCGACCGCGAACGTGATCCCCGCGAGCGACACGACGTTGAGCGAGCGCCCCATCAGCGACATGCCGAGCATCGTCCCGAACGCGCTGATCGGGATGGACAGGCTGATGATCGCGCTCGCGCCGAAGCTGCGCAGGAACGCGTAGAGCACGATCATCGCGAGGAGCGCGCCGGTGAGGAGGTTCGACTGCACGAGCGAGAGCGCGTCCTCGATGTACGAGACCTGATCGCTGACGACCTCGAGCTGCAGGCCCTCGGGCGCGAAGAGATCGCGGTCGAGCTCGGCCACGCGGTCGCGGATCGCCTGCGTGACCTCGAGCACGTTGGAGCCGGCCTCGCGCCGCACGAACAAGACGAGCGAGGGGCGGTCGTCGCTCATCGCGATCCCCGTCGGATCCCGCAGCCCGAGGCGCACGTCCGCGACGTCGCCGAGGCGGAGCGGGGTCCCGTCGGCGGCGGTGGCGATCACGATCGACTCGAGCTGCGCGGGCTCGGGGCGCACCGCCATCGCGCGCACGAGCAGGCGCCGGCGCCCGAGCGTCACGTCGCCCGCCGACACGTCGCGCAGCTCGCTCCGGATGCGCGCGGCGAGCGCGGGGACCGAGATGCCGCGGGACGCGAGCTCGCGGGGCTCGAAGTCGATCTGGAACACCGTGTCGCGCCCGCCGATCACGTCGACGCCGCCGACGCCGGGCACGCGCTGCAGCTCCGGCGCGACCGTCTCGGCGAGCCACGTGCGGTACCCCTCGACCGGCCCGCCGGTCCTCGATCGCACGGCCATCACCACGAGCGGCGGGCCCGCGTCGTCGGAGGTCGAGACCGACGGCTCCTGCGCGGAGTCCGGGTACCCCTCGACCTCGGTGAGGCGGTTCGTCACGCGCACGAGGGCGTCGTCGATGTTCGTGCCGACCTCGAGCTCGAGGGTGAGGCTCGCGGCGCCATAGCGCGCCTGGCTGGTCATCCGGACCAGGCCCGGGACGTCCTTGAGCACGTCTTCTTGCGCCAGGAGGATCTCGCGCTCGATCTCGCTCGGCGAGGCGCCGGGCCACACGGTGTCGACCAGGATCGTCGGGCTCCCGATGTCCGGGGTCAGCTGGATGGGCAGATCCACCACCGAGAGCGCGCCGAAGAACACGACGAGGATCGCGGTGACGACGACGGTGACCGGTCGATCGACGGCGACGCGGAGGAGCCCCCCCCCGCCCGCGTCGCGCTCGCGCGGCTCACTCACCGTCGAGCACCCGGACCGGCTGATCGGGGCGCAGCCGATCGTTGCCGCGGGTGACCACCGCGTCGCCGACGGACAGGCCCTCCGCGCGGACGCGCGCGTCGGTGTTGCCGAGCTCCACGACCTCGACCACCACGGGCTGCGCGACGCCCTCGACCACCCGGACGACGCGGGTCTGCGCCACGCCGGGGACGAGCGCGTCGCGCGGGACGAGCACGCCGTCGCCGCGGTGGACGATCGGCACGATCACGTCGACCGTCGAGCCCGCGAGCAGCCAGGGCGTGGGCTCGGTCGGCGCGAGGCGGAGCTGCGCGGTGCGCGTCGTCGGATCCAGCGCGGGCACGACGCCCACGACCCGCGCGGGGGCGCGCCGCGCGCCGCGCGCGAGGGTCGCCTCGCTCCCGACCGCCACGTCGTCGAGCAGCCCCGGGTCGACCCGGACGAGCACCTCGGTGTCGGCGTCGGCGACGAGCTCGAGCACGGTGGTGCCGGCGCCGACCCAGTCGCCGGGATCCACGGTGCGGCTCGCGATCACGCCGGCGAACGGCGCGACCACGCGGTGCCGATCGAGGGACTCGCGCGCGCGCTGGACCTCGGCCCGCGCGGCCTCGCGCTGCGCGGCGAGCGAGCTCTCCTGCGTCGCGGCCCGCTCGATCTCGGTCGTCGACACCGCGCTCGGGCCCGCGGCGGCAAAGCGCTGCGCGTCGCGCGCGGCCTGCTCGCGCTCGGCGTGCATCCGCCGCTCGGAGGCCTGGGCGGCGCTCAGGCTCGCGCGCGCGAGCGCGGGGTCGATGCGCAGCAAGAGATCGCCGGCCTCCACGCGATCGCCCTCGCGGACCGCGACCTCGACGACCGCGCCCTCGGCGCCCGCCGCGAGCTCCGCACGGGCGCGCGCCCGCACGATCCCGAGGTACGTGCGCTCGAGGGTGAGCTCGCCCGCGCGGCACTCGACGACCTCGACCGGGGCCGGCGGGGGCGGCCCGCCGGCGTTCTCCGCCGCCGCGTCGCCTCCGCAGCCCGCGAGGAGCACGGCCCCGAGGAGCGCCCAGCGCAGCATCGTCACCGCTTTAGAGCCCTGGAACACGGGGCGCAAGACGAGCGTACTCCCTGGCGTGCGCGGCACGCTCACGGTCGGGACCCTGTTCTTGGCGGCGATCGCCGCGCACCCGGGCCTCGCCGGGGCGCAGGCGAGCTGGCGCGCGGCGCGCCTCCCGGCCGACGAGGCCCCGGCACACGCGACGGGCTCGCGGAACGAGGCCGCCCTCCTCGCGCTCGCGTTCGAGGGCGTGACGCGCCACCTCGCCGAGCCCGAGCGCGCGGGGCTGGGCGAGGCGACCCGCGCGGAGCTCGATCGGCTGCACGCGCGCTACCCGGCGGGGATCCCGAGCCTGCTCGAGGCCTCGCACACGGTCCGGCAGGGGCCGGCCGCCTTCGACGCGCTGATCGCGGAGCCCGAGGGGGACACCGATCGCGCGGTGGTCTTCCTCCACGGCTTCGGCGGCAACGCGCTCCTGCCGTGCGCGCTCGTCGCGGAGGCCGCCGACCGCGCGGGCGCCATGACGATCTGCCCGAGCCTCGGCGGCGCGGGGCACTGGCGCGGCGCGGCGGGGGCGCGGGTGCTCGACGCGACGCTCGACTGGCTGACGGAGCGGCGCGGGATCCGCCGCGTGGTGCTCGCGGGCCTGTCGAACGGGGGGATCGGCGCGAGCCAGCTCGCGGCGCGGTTCGCCCCCCGGCTCGCGGGGCTCGTCCTGATCAGCGGCGCCGCGCGCGGGACCCGCACCGCGCTGCCCGCCCTCGTGATCCACGGCGACGCCGACACGATGACCGCGCCCGGCGCCGCGCGGGCGTTCGCTCGGCGCTCCCCGCGGGCGACGCTCCACGAGGTGCCGGGAAATCACTTCGTCCTGCTCCACCGGCGCGCCGAGCTCGTCGAGGCGATGGGCGCGTGGCTCCGCCCCGTCCTCGCAGCGCAATGAAGTTTGCTCACTTCACGAGGTGAGGCGTGCTCCGCGCGCTCAGGGCGTGCTGGCGAAGCTCACCAGGCGGTAGCGGCCCGCGCCGTCGGCGTCGATCCGCGTCACGGAGCAGTTCGCGATCCAGCGATAGCCGAGCTTCCCGCGCAGGAAGAGCGCGGTCAGGAGGATCCAGTAGCCGTGGCCGACGATCGCGATCCGCGGCTCGGGCAGCGCGTCGAGCCGGCCGAGGACTCCGAAGATGCGCTCGCGCGTGGCGTCGAGCTCCCAGCCGGGAGGGGCTCGACCGGTGCGCGTCGCCTCGCGGACCGCGCGCGCGCCGCGCCATCCGTCGAGGAACGACCACTCTTCTTGCTCGGTGTGGGCGCGTCCCGCGCGCAGGCGCGTGGGGTGGATCTCGTTCAGCGCGCCCCACCGATCCTCGTATGGCAGCCGCCCGCGCTCGGCGATCACGCTCGCGGTGCGCGTCGCGCGCTCGAGCTCGCTCGAGACCGCGCGCTCCACCCCGAACCGCAGGAGCACGGGCGCGACCGCGTGGGCCTGCGCCTCGCCGAGCGAGGTGAGCGGCCAGTCGGTGTCCGGCGGGTGGGCCGCGCGCACGAAGCCGCGCTCCTGGTAGATCGCCTGCCCGTGGCGGACGAGGAAGTAGGAGCGCTTCACGCGCCGCCCTCGGCGCGCCACGCGTCGACGATCGCGGGGTAGCCGTCGCGGTAGCTCGGCACCGCGGGCCGCCAGCCGCTCGCGCGGAGCGCCGTCGCGCGACAACGTTTGTTGCCCCCTCGACCCTCGCCGACCGGGCCCTCGGAGAGGGTCACGCCGAGGCGCGCGGCCACGAACGCGTGGACGTCCGAGAGCGGCGCCGGATCGTCGTCCACCCCGACGTAGATCGGGCCGAGCGCGTCGAGGTCGAGGAGGTGCGCCAGCGCGCCCGCGCAGTCGTCGCGGTGGATCCGGTTGCCGTAGATCGGCGGTGCGTCGGGCGCCGCGACGCGGGCCTCGCGCGCGGCCACGCGGCGGACGAGCCACGTGCGGCCGGGACCGTAGATGCCGCTCAGCCGCAGCGACGCGCCGCTCCCGTCGGCCGCCGCGAGCAGGCCCTCGGCCTCGCGCAGGATCGCGCCGGTCGGGCGCGTCGGGTGCGCGGGGCTCGCCTCGTCGACCCAGCTCCCGTCGTCCTGCCCGTAGACCGCGGTGCTCGAGGTGAAGAGCACGCGCGCGAGGCCCCGGCCCACCGCGACGTCGAGGACGCGCGCGAGCCCCTCGACGTAGATCGCGCGGTACTCGGCCTCGGTCGGGCCGCTCGCCGCCGCCGTGAAGACGACTTGCGCGACATCGTCCGGGATCGCGGCGCGGAGATCGCGCGCGCACAGATCCGCCACGATCGGGAGCACGCCGACGGGGAGCGGCCGCGCGGTGCGCGTCAGGCCGTACACGCGGCGTCCGACGCCCGCGAGCCGCGCCGCGAGCGCCGACCCCACGTAGCCGCAGCCGGCGACGAGGACGGCGCCAGCGCTCATCCGTCGGCCTGCTGCTCCACGGTCTTCTTGGCCGCCTTCTTCTTCGCGGCCTTCTTCGTCCCGCTCTTCTTGGCGGTCTTCTTCGCGGCCTTCTTCGGCGCGGCCTTGGCGGTGCGGCGCCCGCGCTTCTTGGACGGGCCCATCTCGCGCCGGCGCGCCAGGAGCTCGGCCGCCCGCTCCGTCGTGAGGTTCTCGATCGTGTCGCCCTTGAGGAGCGACTGGATCGACTCGCCGTCCGTGACGTACGGGCCGAAGCGGCCCTCGCGCACGACGATCGGCTTCTTGCTCACGGGATCCTCGCCGAGCGTGCGGATCGGCTCGGCGCTCGCCCCGCGCTGGCCCCTTCGCTTCGGCTCCGCGAGGAGCTTGAGCGCCTCCGCGACGTCGACCGTGAAGATCTGATCCTCGGTCGCGAGGCTCCGCGTCTCCTTGCCCTTCTGGAGGTACGGCCCGTAGCGCCCGTTGAGCGCGACGATCGCCTCACCGTCCGGCGCCGCGCCGACGGTGCGCGGCAGCGACAGCAGCTTCAGGGCCTCGGCGAGCGTCACCGTCTCGAGCTTCATCGATCTGAACAAGGACGCGGTGCGCGGCTTCTCCTCGCGCTCCTCCGACGCCTCGCCGAGCTGCACGTACGCGCCCCAGCGACCGGCCTTCGCGTAGACCTGCTCGCCGGTCTCGGGGTGCGCCCCGAGCGCGCGCGCGTCGCTGCCCTTCTCGAGCATCTCGATCGCCCGCGCGAGGGTGAGCTCGTCCGGCGGCTGCTCGTCGGGGATGCTCGCGCGCGCGCCGTCGGACCGCTCGAGGTACGGGCCGTAGCGGCCGACGCGGATCGCGATG
>JAYRVK010000543.1:0-4646 GCA_041918555.1 Sandaracinaceae bacterium | reverse complement strand
TCGTCTCGTCTTCCATCGCTTCCTCCTTCGGCGACCGCGTCGCCATCGAGGAGGAGGCCCATTGCTCTCCGGTATTCAGGCCGTGAGGTGCTCAGGAATTCGGGAAGGGGGACAGTGAACGGGAACGCCACCTCGACCCGCGCGTCGTCGTGCCGGAACGGGAGCCGGATCGCGTCGAACCCCGTGCCGTTCGAGACGTAGATGCGCGGCTCGGGGCCGAGCATCAGGAAGTCGTCGCGCCCGTCCTGATCGTAGTCGAGCACGCGCACGCGGAGATCCACCGAGTGCCACGCCTCGGGGAACACCGTGCCCACCTCCACGGGGACGCCCGGCTCCCACGCCTCGGAGGGCCAGAACGGCCGGTAGTCCGCGTTGGCGATCGCCGGCTGCGCCGGCCCGAAGCCGTTCCCGGTATTGAATCGGAGATTGAGTCGCGCGCCGGCGACCGGCGCACTCACGCGGTTTCCGAGATTGACGGCGTCGAGGAGGCTGTCGCCGTTCACGTCGAGCAACAGCAGATCGCGATAGACCGCGGGGAGGTTGGTCGGGGTGTTCGGCTCGTCGAGCGTCACCTGCGTGTATTGATTCGGGGTGCCCTCCCTGGGGATCAGCACGTCGGTCCGGCCGTCCCCGTCGAGGTCGACGATCTGCGTGACGGCCCCGTAGCGATGCTCGTCGGCGGGGCCCCCCGGACCGCGGGTCGATGTCGATCATCTCGGCCGGAGCACTCCGATCCATGAGGCCGGCGAAGATCTCCGACGGGTTCCACGTGTTGCGGCCGAACGACCACCGCGCGTCATCGTCTCGCCGCAGCAGATCCGGCGCGCCGTCTCCGTCGAAGTCCCCGAACGAGATCGCGCCGTGCCCCGCGAGGTGCGCGTTCCCCTCGATGAGCTGCCCGGGAGTGATCGTGCCTCCCGCGAAGTGATGAATGCGCCAGCCGCGGCCCTCGAACAGATCGCGCGCTACGCACTCGCTGATCCCGTCGCCGTCCAGGTGGCCGCACGCCACGCCCTCCGGGTAGCAGCTCGACGACCCGGAGGTGGCCAAGCCCTCGTTGGGAGGCGCCACCGGATCGAACACGCACAGGCAGCTCGGCGCGCAGAAGCCCGGCGCGCCCGACTGCGGTCGCACGCAGTGCTCGAGGTCGGGGCACTCCGCGTCGTCGACGCACGACTCAGCGGACGAGGCGGGCGGGATGCACTCGGGCTGGGTGTCCCCGTCGAGCTGCGCGCAGCCGAGGTACTGCGGCGCGCAGTTGTTCCCGGCCGGAGTGGACCCCTCGCCGCAGGCGCCTCCCTCCGGCGGCGCCACGGACCCGCGATAGCACTCGCACGAGGGCGAGCAGACCCCGAGCGCCTCGGGCGTCGGCCGCACGCAGTGCTCCGCGCTCGTGGCGCACGACGCGTCGGTCACGCACGGACGGTTCAGGGGCTCGGACAGCTCCGCGCCGACGATCTCCGCCACGCCGTCGCCCGTGAGATCGGCGATCAGCGGCGGCCGCGCCAGCTCGTTCTCGAGGACCGCGTCCACGGTCCGGAAGCGCCCCGACCCGTCGCTCCGGTGCACGCGCAGGTACACGGCGCCGTCGATCATCACGGAGCGGCTCACGAGATCGTCGCGCCCGTCGCCGTCCACGTCCGCGAGCTGGACGCTCAGGTGCCCCGAGACCCCCGAGCCCTCGTCGAGCGCGTCTGGAATGCGCACGTAACGTTGCGCGCCCCGCGACCACTCGAAGCGCGTCGCCGGGAGGCACCCGCCGTACGCGTCGCACAGCGTCACCGAGCGCAGGAGCGAGCGCCCGGTGATGCTCCCTCTTTCGAGGTACGCGAAGGAATAGGACCACGCGAGGTGCGTCGTGCCCGAAGCGTCCGGCGCGTGCATCTCGAGCCCCGCGAGCCGGTAGTCGATCCGCTCCCGGATCCCGGCGAACCACACGTCGCTCGCGTCGGGCCGCGGCTCGTAGCGCAGCTCGACCCGGCGACGCGCCGGCTGGCCGGACCCGCGCGTGTACACGATCCGCGCGAGCCGCTGGCGGAAGTACGGCTCCTCGCCCGGGGCCGAGCGCGTCGTGTCGTACGCGAGCAGGATCGCGTTGCCGTGGCGGTCCTCGATCCGCACGAGGTCCCAGCGGAACAGCGGCGCGCGGCCGATCACCGGCGCCCGACCATCGAGCGCGGTGTGCTCGACGCGATCGACCTCGAGCGCCCGGTACACGTGCACGATCGCGTCGTCCGCGTACACCGTGAACTGGCCCGGACCGCCCGGCCCCGCGCCGGTCCCCGCGACGATCCGCTGCACCGTCTCGCGCTCGGTCCGGTACTCCGCGCCCGGCGCGCCGTACTCGACCGCGGAGCGCGCGTCGAGCAACAGCGGCTCGCCGTCGAGGCACAGCCGGTCCGTCTCGGTGAGCGTCACCCGGCGCGCGCCGCCCGCCTCGTGGGGATGCACGCAGCGCGTGATGCTCGACGTGAGCCCCGCGATCTCGAAGCCCGCGCCGAGCAGGCCGTTGCCCCGGCCCGAGGAGTAGCCGAGCGTCAGCGAGGGCTGCATCCCCGAGCGCCCGGGCGGCACGGCGAGCGGCAGCGTGAACGTCGCGTTGCCGTCGACGTCGACGCTGGCCGCGCCGGGCAGCGCGCCGACGCCCTGCGTCGGGACCACCGCGTCGGTCGGGATCGGCGGCGGCTGACCTCGTCGGGCGGCGGGTCCATGCACGACGCGACGAGCGCGGCGGACACGAGCACGCGCGCGGCGAGCCGGAGGGGGGCGAACCGGTCGCCCGTTCCGACACGTCCCCCCCGGGTCTTCGCTCGTCGAGTCATCTCCTACCTCCGGTCCGTGTCGACCAGCGGCTGTGCGCTCCGCTCGCGGCGAGCAGGGCGGACGGCCGACAGTAACCGTCATCGGCCGTCCCGGAGATTGGTTTCGTGCTCGCGATCGGAGTTCATTGAACCGACGTGACCCCGCAGAGCTCGCAGCGGTGCCACGGGCCTTGTGCAAGCACGGCGCACCCCTGCTCTCCGAGCTCGCCGTGGCGCCCGAGGTCTCCGTCGCGGATCTCGTCGACGTCGGAGAGCCGCGCCTGAGCCCGCCGCTCGCCGAGCGCGAGCTCGTCGGACCGCGCCGCGGCCGAAAGAAGGGTGGGCGCTGACTCGTGGTCCCGCCCGCGCTTCGAGAGCTCCACCTTCAAGCAGAGCAAGTTCCCGTGCGCGCTACGCCACGGGCGGGGCGGGGAGGTGCCCGGGCGCGCTGCCTCGGCGTGCGAGAGCCTGCGGATGTGTGTGGACGAGCCCGCGCCGCCCATGCGGCGGGCGACGACCCGACCGCGCACGCGCCTTGCTTCGAGCTCGCGCTCGGCGCGCGGTGAGGCTCAGTGCAGGTCGATTCCGTCCACCGCGGCGCTCGTGAGGTGCTCGTAGATCGGCGGGCACGCGAGCGCGCACCCGACGGCCAGCGCGAGGCCGAAGAGCGCGATCGCGAGGGCGACGTTGGCGAGCCGGCGCGCGCGCGAGTACTCGCTGCGCCGGGAGATGAGCGCGGGGACGATCGTGAAGAGGTGCAAGAGCGCCAGCCCCAGCGCGATCGGGCGGGAGAGGTAGATCGCGGCGGCGAGGGAGAGGATCCCGATGCTGAAGGACGCGGGGATGCCGACGCAGGTGGTCGCGAGGCCGAGGAGCAACCCGAGCGCCGCGCACCCGATCGCGAGCCGCGCTCGACCGACGTCCGATCGCTCCGCCTCGTCCACGGGCCGCACTGTACCCGCGTCCCCGCGGTCGCTGTAAGCTCGAGGCGTCCCGCGCGTCGGTCCTCCATGAGCCACTCCTCCGACGATCACGCCCGTGCGCTGTTGCGCCAGGTCGCGCTCGGCGCGTCCCTCGCGGCGGGCCCGTTCCTCGGGCTCGCGCTCGCCGGCAACCTCGGCTGCTCGTGCCCCACGAGCTCGAGCGTCGTGCACCTGAACCACGTGCGGCCCGCGGAGATCCTCGCGGAGGCCGGCGGCGAGCATCCCCCGCTCGAGATGTGCCAGCGGCTCTGCCGCGAGCTCGACCCGGGGGTGCGCGAGGACTTCCGGGTCACGAGCTGCCGGCTCTCGGACGACGCGGCGCCGCGGCTCCACTGCGAGTGGCTCGTGCCGTGCGGCGCCGGGCGGCGCCTCGCGGGGAGCCCGCGATCCGCGCCGGCGCGCGCGCGGTCTCGCGTCGGGGCTTGGCTCGCGGACGTCGCGGTGCTCGAGGCGGAGGCGGTCGACGCCTTCGCGCAGCTCGCGCGCGAGCTCGACGCGCACGACGCGCCCGCGGCGCTCGTCCGCGCGGCCTGGCGCGCGGCGCGTGAAGAGGTGGGCCATGCGCGCGCGACGGCACGGCTCGCGCGGAGCCACGGCGCGACGGTCGCGGCGCGAGCCCCGCATGCGCGGCCGATCCGTGCGCTCTCGGAGATCGCCGAGGACAACGCGCGCGAGGGCTGCACCCGCGAGGCGTACGGGGCGCTCGCGGTCGCGCACCAGGCGACGCACGCGCACGATCCGTCGCACCGGGGCGTGCTCGCGCGCATCGCGCGGGAGGAGGCGGGGCACGCGCTCTTCTCGCTGGACCTCGCGGAGTGGCTCGCGCCGCGGGGGTCCTCGGCGCGGCTCCGCGCCGCCCGCG
>JAYRVK010000542.1:0-3654 GCA_041918555.1 Sandaracinaceae bacterium | reverse complement strand
TTCGCGCGGGTGTGCGCGCTGCCCGGGGTCGACTACTGCGACAGCCACGCGTACCCGCTGCGCCGAGGGCGCGTGCGCTCCCTCGCGGGGCTCGGCCGCTGGATCGACGACCGCGTCCAGCTCGCGCACCACGACGTCGGTCGCCCGCTGCTGTTCGGGGAGCTCGGTGTGCGCACGGATCGGCGAACGATCCGGGGGCGAGCGCCCGGCGAGTGGCTCGAGCGCTTCTTCGAGCGCGTGCTCCACGACGGCGCGGCCGGCGCGCTGGTCTGGACCTATCTGCCGTCGGCGGGCGAGCGCCGACCGTACGCGGTGTATGCGTCGGGGCCGCGCGCGCGGAGCACGCGCCCGATCCGGCGCGTGATGGCGCGCCACGCGCGGCAGGCGCGTCGCGCGGTGCCCACGTCGAGGAACCGCGCGATCCGCGCGGGGGCCGGGCCGCACTTCGATCCCGCGATCACGCTCGCGCGGCGGCGCGATCCGCACGACGCGTGGACCCGCGACGTGCTCGCGATCGATCCGCGCGAGCTCCTGCGCGCGCGCTTCGAAGGCGTGGGCACGTGGGACGGCGACCCGGGGCTGCCGCACTTCTACGGCGCAGGCCCCGGCGAGGTGCGCTACCGCTTCGTCGCGCCGCGCGAGCCGCCGCGCGCGATCGCGATCCGGCTGCACGCGTCGAGCGAGCTCCCGGGCGCGGGGCCCGGCGCCGGTCCCGAGGACACGAGCGCGCTCGCCGTGTCGCTCGACGGGGTCGCGCTCGGCGGGCTCGTCGCGCCGCCGGACGACGGCGTCGGCGGGGTCCTCGAGCTCCGCGTCGAGGCGCCCGCCCTCCCCCGGCGCCGCGTCCGCGAGCTCGTGATCCGTGCGGACCGCGGGGTCTGCCTCTACGCGCGCGACCTCGAGGCCCACGCCACCGGCGTCACGATCGAGTGGACCCCGTAGCGGATCACCGATCGGCGCCGTTGGCGAAGATCTGGCGGGGCGCGGTGCGATCGAAGAAGAAGTCGGCGACGACGCCGCGCAGGGGCTCCGGCGCCCCGGCGGGGCCGTTCCAGCGATCGTCGATCAGCGCCGCCGTGTGCTCGACCGAGCCCCACGCGAAGAGCCACTCCACGCCCACGTCGGCCCAGTCGTCGCGGTAGGACGCGCGGATCGCGGCGTACTCCTCGGTCGTCGCGGCCACGCATCCGTCGAAGCAGGGTCGCCCCGGACCCCCGCAAGCTTCCGTGCACACTCCACGCAGGCCGAGGATCACCTCGTCCATGCTGCTCATCGCGACGATCGCGGGGATCCCGAGCGCGACGAGGCCCGGGTACCAGCCGCGGCCGAGGTAGCACTCGCCGCGCTCGACCGACGGACAGCTCGAGAGCGGCTCCGCGTCCCAGTACGCGATCGCGCGCTCGAAGAGGGCCACGTCGCCGAGCGTCGAGAGGCCGAACGCCCAGTCGGTGCGGTCCGCCGGCGGCGCCACGACGTAGGCGCCGTCGCCGAGGTAGCGCAGGCGTCCGTCCGCCGTCGTCTCGGGGAGGAGCCGCGCCGCGAGGTCCGCGGTCTGCGCCGACCCGATGTTGCCGGCGCTGCCGCCGCCGTAGAGCAGGCGGAGGTCGGGATCCGCGTCGTCGAGGCCGTAGCGCTGGCGCAGGATCTCGAAGAGCGCGCGCACGTTCTCGCGCCCGGCGAACCAGAAGCCGTCGGCGACGCCGTCCACCGGGCGCTGCGCGAGACCCCGGCCCGACCAGAGATCGCTCGAGCAGTAGTGGCCCAGGACGAAGTGCGCCTCGTGGAAGTCGGGGTTGAGCGCGGGCCCGCCGAAGATCCCGTGCTCGAGCGCCTCGAGCGGGCCGCGCGATCGATCGGGGAGCGCGGTCGTGCTCGTGAGCTGGGCGGGGCGCGCGGCGGTCGGGAACGCCTCGTCGTCGCCGAAGCCCCCCCCCTGGAGGTAGACCACCCACACGTCGCTCCCCGGCGCGCCGGGCCGGTAGAGGAGGTCGAACGGCGTGCCGTCGTTGCACCGCGCGGCGCTCCACCGCGCGTCGCGCTCGGCCGGCGTGATCAGCTCCCACAGCCGGCCCGGCGCGCGCTCGCAGCTCGCGACGTCGTAGCCGCCGCAGTCCGGCCGGCACGTCGCGATCCCGCCCGTGAACCACGCCCCGAGCTCCTGGCAGCGGGCGTCCGGCCCATCGCAGAGCTCGTCGCCCGCGACGACGCCGTCGCCGCACTCGGTCGCGCCGGCGTCGAGGGCGCTCCCGTCGAGGGCGCCACCGTCGAGGGCGCCGCCGTCGAGCGCGCCCGCGTCGGCGCCCGCGTCTGCACCGACCGGTCCTGCGTCCACGTCCATCGGGTCCCCGCACGCGGCGAGGGAGGCCACCAACGAGAAGAGCATGCTCGTGCGAGTCACCCCCACAGGGTAGACCCACGCGGGGCGCCCCTACGACAGCTCTCTTCTTCGGCGACGACGCGACACGTACACTTCCCTTCGGAAGCGCATGGGGGACAGTCACCGAGAGCCGGCCCGCGCGCCCGAGGAGTCGGGCGCCCCCGTCGCGACGAGCGGGACGCGCGGCGTCGGCGACGACGAGCTCGGCAGCGGCCCTCCCGTCATCACCGAGCTGCTCGACGGGCGCTACGAGGTCGGCGCGCCGCTCGGCAGGGGCGGCATGGGGTGGGTCTTCGAGGGCGTCGACCGCCGCCTCTCGCGGCCCGTCGCGATCAAGGTCATGCGGAGCGATCTCGCGCGCGACGCCTCGCTCGCCCGGCGCTTCGAGCGCGAGGCGCTCGCGGCGAGCCGGCTGTCGAGCCCGCACGTGGTCGTGGTCCACGACTTCGGCCGGGTCGGAGACACGTGGTTCCTCGTGATGGAGCGGCTGCGCGGGGAGCCGCTCAACCAGCGGATGCGCCGGCAGCCGAGCGGGATCGCCGTGGCCTCCGCGATCGGGATCGCCATCGACGTGGGACGCGGCCTCGTGGCCGCGCACGGCGCGGGCATCGTCCACCGCGACCTCAAGCCGGCGAACGTGTTCCTCGTGGACGGCGATCACGCGAAGGTGCTCGACTTCGGCATCGCCAAGATCGCGGGGCGCAGCGGCCTCGGCGACGCGTCGCTCACCTCGACCGGGATGCTCCTCGGGACGCCGCTCTACATGAGCCCCGAGGCGGTGCGGAAGCGCGCGAACGTCACCGAGGCCTCCGACGTGTACGCGCTCGGTGTGATGCTCTTCGCGATGATCGCGGGGCGTCCGCCGTACGTCCACGACGAGCCGGTGGTCGTGCTCAACATGCACCTGTCCGCGCCGATCCCGTCGCTCGCGGAGGCGCGGCCCGAGCTCGCGATCCCGGACGGGCTCGACGGGCTCGTGCGCGCGTGCCTCGCGAAGACGCCCGAGGAGCGCCCGAGCGCCGCCGAGCTCGTCGACGCGCTCGTCATGCTGCGCGACGCGCTCCTCGCGGATCCGGCGACGCAGCCGGGCGGCGAGCTCGCGGGGGAGAGCACGCTCGAGGTGATGATGATCCAGGAGGAGGCGAGCGACCGGACCGTCGCCACGCCGCCGCCGAGCGTCCACGAGCAGCACACGCAGGCCCTCGACGACTCCGAGCTCGAGGAGATCTCCGAGGCGCCTCCACCCGCGCCTCTGCCTCTGCCCCTCGCGGAGCCCA
>JAYRVK010000541.1:0-2382 GCA_041918555.1 Sandaracinaceae bacterium | reverse complement strand
TCAGCGCGCCGAGCCGCGCCTCGAGCGCGGGCGCCGTCCGCCGCCGCACCTCCTCGATCCACGCCCGCCGCGCCTCGTCGGCGAAGCCCGCGCTCACGGCGCGGCCCCGCTCCACGCGACGGGCACCGCGGAGCGCCCCTCGGCGATCCCCACGCGCACCGCCGTGCCCGGGCGCACGCCCTCCATCGGCACGCGCACCACGAGCTCCCCCGGCGCCGCGGGGATCGGCGCGTCCCAGCCGTTCTCGACCCCGTCGCGCTCGGGGCGGACGAGCGCCACGCGCCAGGGGAAGTCGGGCCGTCCGTCGAAGCCGATGGCCAGGCGGTGCGCCCCATCGATCGGCGGGAAGCCGCGCGTCAGGCCGCCCTCGAGCCGCACCTCGCGCGCGCCGCGGCGGAACGTCGCGCCCGACCGCTCGGTCACGATCGGGCCCTGCGTGGTCGTGTTCGGCGCCACCACCACGCGCGCCTCGAGCACGACGCGCTCGCCGGCACGTGTCAACATCACTTGCTCGATGCGAGGCGACGCGATCGGCGTCGGCCGCCCCCCCGAGGAGCCCAGGCGCCACGCCGGCGTCTCGCACGGGCCCTCGTCCGCGAACGTCGCGCAGCGATCGCAGTTGCAGCCGTCGCAGACCGGGATGGCCACGGGCAGCGCGGCGCGGGCCTCGCGTCGGAGCCACGCGTCGAACGCGAGCTCGGACGGCGTGCCGATCCCGCTGGCCGCGCGCGCGTCCCGGAAGCGGGCCGCGGCCTGCCGCCCGACGTAGCGCAGGTGCCATGGCTCGTAGCGGTAGCCGGTCCGCGGATCGAGCCGCGCCTCGTCGTCGCCGCGCGCGGCGCACGCGCGGCCCGGCTGCTGACGATCCGGGTGGAGCGGGTACGGCAGGACGAAGCCGTGCTCGTGCGCGTGCTCCGCGAGGAAGCGCCCGCCCGGTGAGCACCCGAAGCCCGGCCGGAACTTGTCGCCGCCGTTCGTCCACTCGTAGGTGAAGAGGTCCAGGGTCGTGCCGAGCTGGTGCTGCGAGCGGCCGGGGAGCGCGCTCGCCTCGACGGCCTCGCAGAAGCTCTCGCGGCTCGCCCAGCGCTGGAACGTCGCGCACTGCACGCGGTAGTCGCGGAACGCGCTCGAGACGTGGGGCGCGTGGCCCGCGTCGCGCATCGCGCGCGCGAGCTCGCGGTACGCGAGGGCGCCCTCGCGGCGCAGGCACTGGCGCTGCGGCGGGGTACACCGCCACGCGCGCTCCGGCCGCATCGTCGCGAGGTCGACGAGATCGTCGGGCCGGTACTCGGGGGGCAGCGCGCCCTCCGGCGAGCGATCGACGAGCACGAGGAGGTCGTCGCCGTCGAGCACGCTCGCGGGGCGCACCAGATCGGCGAGCGCGACGAAGTGTCCGTCGTCGTCGGGCCGCGCGAGCTCCGCGCATCGGCCGGGCAGGTCCTGGGCGAGCGCGCCGCCCGCGAGGGCCGCGACGCACGCGAGGGCCAGGAGCGCGCGAGGCGGCCGCATGCCCCGTGCATTCAGCCACTCGCAGGCAGCTTCCGCAAGATGTCGATCTCGGAGATGCTCGTTCGACCAGGGGCCGAGGAGGCGACGAGTGGCCGAGTTCAGAGGGTTCGGGGCGGACGCGATCGGGTTCTTGGCAGAGCTCCGCGATCACAACGACAAGCGCTGGTTCGAGGCGAACAAGCAGCGCTACGAGAACTGCGTGCGCGAGCCCGCGCGGGCGTTCATCCGCGACGTCGGGGCGAAGCTCGGGAGGGTCAGCCCCGAGCTGGCCGCGGACGACCGCAAGGTCGGCGGCTCCCTGATGAAGGTCCACCGCGACGTGCGGTTCGGCAAGGACAAGACCCCCTACAAGACCAACGTCGGCATCCAGTTCCGGCACCGGCTCGGCAAGGACGTGCACGCGCCCGGCGCGTACGTGCACCTCGGCCTGGACGGATGCTTCCTCGGCATCGGCATGTGGCGCCCGGAGCCCGCCGCCCTGCAGAAGATCCGCGAGGCGATCGCCGCCGACCCGAAGCGGTGGAAGAAGGCTTGCTCGAGCCCGAAGCTCACCGCGTTCTGGCAGATGGAGGGCGAGGCGCTCGCGCGCCCGCCGCGCGGCTTCGACAGGGACCACCCGGCGATCGAGGACCTCAAGCGCAAGGACCACATCCTCGCCCACCACCTCACGCTCGAGGAGGCCGAGGGGCCCGACCTCGTGGCGCGGTGCATCGAGCGCTTCGCCGCCGCGAAGCCCCACACCGCGTTCCTGTGCGAGGCCGTGGGCGTGCCCTACTGAATTCTCGAGGGGCGCGGCAGAGCCGCGCGGGGCCCCCACCCCACGGTCGAACGCGCTTTGCGCGCGCGCGCCCCCCCCCGCCGGCCGGGCCCCCC
>JAYRVK010000540.1:0-5194 GCA_041918555.1 Sandaracinaceae bacterium | reverse complement strand
CGCCCACCGCGGCGGCCACCGCGGCGAGGATCAGCGCCTTGGTGGCCATCGAGACCTTCTCGACCTTGGCCGAGCGCTCGAGCGCGACCGCGTGGTCCGCCGCCTTCTTCTTGAGCTTCCACTGCTCGCAGAACTCCGAGAAGTCGGGCGCCTCGCCGACCTTGCGCCGCTCGCCGGTGTCCATGTTGAGCAGGCCGTGCTCCGCGAGCACCTCGCCCTTGAGGATCAGGTTCACGAGCTCCCGCCCGGAGAAGGGGCCGTGGTCGAGGTTGTCCTTGACCACCATCCAGCGCGCCGCGTCGTTCTCGGTGATCTTCGACAAGAGGCTCGAGAGGTCGACCTCGGCGCTCATCACCGGCGCGCTCGGCGCGGGCGCCCGGAAGCTCGCGTCGACCGCGACGCGCTGGCCGACCTGCGGCGCGGCGGTGGCGGCGGGCGCGGCGGGGCGCCGGGGGGGGGGCCGCGGCGGCGCGGGCCTCCCGCCCGCAGCGGGCGCGGGAGGTGGCGTCGAGCCGATGTCGACGTCCACGTCGACCTCGACGCCGAAGTCCGCCTCGTCGTGCGAGGCGGTGACCTCCTTCTGGGTGGCGAGCGCGACGAGCGCGTCGCGGAGCTGCTCGGGCGTCTCGAAGCGCGCGGCCGGATCCGCGGCGAGGCAGCGCATGAGCACCGCGTCGACCTCGGGGGTGGCCTCGGGGTGCGCCTCGGACGGCGCGACGAACTCGTCGAGCGGGCTGCGCCCGGTGAGCATCGAGTAGAGGAGGCCCCCGATCCCGAAGACGTCGCTCCGCGCGTCGGGGTGGGCTCCGGCCTTCACCTCGGGCGCGAGGAACGCCTGCTCGCCGGCGCCGAGCGCGGCGGGGCCTGCGGTCTGGACGATCGCGAGGTCGACGCCGAGGTTCCCGACCTTCACGCGGCCCGACTTCGAGACGTACACGACCGTCGGGCGCAGCGCGCCGTGGCAGGAGCCCTTCGCTCGCACCGCCTCGAGCGCGCGGCACACATGCGCGATCACATTGTAGGCGCCGCGCAGCGACATCGGCTGCCCCGTGGCGGCCTTCGCCGCGACGACCTCGCGCAGGTCCTGGCCGTCGACCCACTCGTTGGCGACGTAGCGCGAGCCCGTCGCCTTGTCGGTCCCCATGCCGTAGGTCGCGACGACGTTCCGGTGCTGGATCGCGGCGGCGACCTTGATGTGCTGGCGCAGCACCTCGACGGCGTCGTCGGTGGCGACGAGCCCGGGCCCGAGCACCCGCACCGCGATCGGGCGGCGCGTCTTCTGGTCCTTGGCGGCGAGGACCGCGCCGAGGGCGTCCTCGCCGACCGCGCGCTCGATCTCGAAGCGCCCCCCGACCACGGTCCCCGGGGCGAGCCCCGACGGATGGGAGGTGCGCGCCGACGCGGAGGGAGGCTGCAGCATGGAAGACCTCGAAGCTACCGGACGCGAGGGGTGGATCTCAACCGCGACGACGGGTACGCGGGGCCTTGGGCCCCACCGCGGGCAGGGTGTGGGCGGGCGGGACCGCGCCCGGCGCGGGCCCGGGGGGCGCGATCGCCGGCGTGACGACGCCCGGGGCCTGCGCGCCCGCCGGCAGCGCGCCCTGCGTCGGCGAGGACGGACCCCAGTCCGCTTCCCAGCCCCCCTCGCGTCCGGGCGTGCCCGGCGTGCTCGCGATGGTGTACTCGATGCTGGTCGCGATGGTCCGCGGCGCGCCCTCGATCGGGCCCGTGAGCTGGAGCGCCTCGGCCCGCCGCGTCATGCACGCGAGGTCTTCGGGGGACAGCCCCGCTCCGTTCACAGAGGCCGAGGTGACGCGGCCCGAAGGTGTCGCGCGCACGGAGACTTGCACCGTCAGGCGGTCCCTCAGCCGCTCGCGCGAGGCCGGCGAGATGCAGTCGGTCGGCGTCCCGAACGCCACGCGGAGCGCGTTGCCGTAGTCGGGCGGCGCCGCGCGCTCGGTGGGCCCGATCGCGGCGGGCCCGCCGAGGCCGGCCACGCCGGGCACGCCGCGATCCCCGGGCTGGCGCGGCGCCGGCGGGCGGCGCGGCGCGTCCGGATCGCGCGCGCCGGGGGCCGGCAGGCCCATGTCGACGGTCGGCCCGGTCACGTCGGTCGGCGACCCCGCGCCGCGCTCCCCGGCGACCGGGACCACGGACGGCGAGACCGCGTCGCAGCCCGCGAGCGCGCAGGCCCACAGCAGCCCGGCACGGAGGTGCCGGCGCCAGCTCACCGCTGCGCTCGCGCGAGCTCCACGACGAGCTCCTTGTCGTGCGACTCCTTGCCGGCGAGCTGCGCGAGGATCTCCTCCGCGCGCTCGCGCGGGACCCCGACGAAGCTGTGCCGGTCGCGGATCCGGATCCGCCCCACCTGGTCCTTGTCGAGGTCGCACTCGGTCGCGAGCAGCTTGATGAGCTGGCCCGGGCGCACGCCGTCGCGCCGGCCGAGGTTCACGTAGATGTAGACGTCGTCGTCGCCCTCGTGCTCGCCGCCGAGGTCGTCGTCGCCGAGGTAGAGGGTGCGATCGTCGTCGGCGCGGCGCGGCGCCTCGTCGATGGCGTCGTCCCCCTCGTCGTCGAGCGCCTCGGCCGCCACGGCGGGGACCTCGGGCGCGCTCTTCGGGACGACCGGCGTGCGCCGGCCGGGCGCCGGCTCGGGCTCCGGCTCGGGCTCCGGCTCGGGCACCGGCGCGGGGCGTCGCTCGCGGCGCGCGGCCGCGGCGGTCTCGTCGACCTCGGGCTGCGTGCCGAAGAAGGACGCGAGCAGCCCGCCGAGCAGGCGCTCGGCCGCGGGGTGCCCCAGCAGCCGCCGCGCGACGGCGCGATCGAGCGCGCCGGGCTCGCTCGGGAAGGCCTCCGACAGGAGCTCGATGCGATCGCTCTCGAGCCGCGTCTGGAGCTCGCCCTCGGTCGGCAGGCTCCGCTCGATCGGGAAGATCTTGTAGGTGAGGCGCAGGTAGTAGAGGGAGCCGAGGGCCTGCGGCGCGACCAGCGAGATCGCGGTCCCCGTCCGCCCCGCGCGGCCCGTGCGGCCCGTGCGGTGGATGTACGACTCGATGTTCTCGGGGAACTCGAAGTTGATCACGTGCGTGAGGTGCGAGATGTCGATCCCGCGCGCGGCGACGTCGGTCGCCACGAGGAACCGGAGCGAGCCCTCGCGGGTCTTCTGGAGCACGCGCTCGCGCTCGGACTGGGGGAGATCGCCGTTGAGCCAGTCCGCGTTGAAGCCCGCGGCCTTGAGCTCGGAGGCGAGCGTCTGCGTGGCCGCGCGCGTGTTGCAGAAGATGATCGCGCTCTCGGGGTCTTCGTTCTCGAGGATGCGGATGAGCTGCCGGCCGCGGCCCACGCTGGTCGTGAGGTAGTACTGGTGCGTGACGCCCTTGGCGCCGATCGCGTCCGACGACAGGCTCACGCGCTGCGGGTCGCGCATCATGCGCGCGCTCATCCGCTCGACGGCGTCGTCGATCGTCGCCGAGAAGAGCATCGTCTGCCGCTTCGTCGGCAGGAGCGCGACGATCGCGTTGAGCTCCTTCGCGAAGCCCATCGAGAGCATCTCGTCGGCCTCGTCGAGGATGAGGATCTTGAGCCGGCCTCCGTCGAGCGTCCCGCGCTTGAGGTGATCGAGCACGCGGCCCGGGGTGCCGCTCACGATCTGCGCGCCGCCCTCGAGCTCGCGGACCTGGCGCTCCATCGGCGCGCCGCCGTATACGGCCGCGGTGCGGATGCCCTTGTGCGCGCCGAGCCGCCCGATCTCGCGCGAGGACTGGAGCGCGAGCTCGCGCGTGGGCGCGAGGATGAGGGCCTGCGGCCCGCCGCTCGCGTCGACGAGCCCGCTCACGAGCGGCAGCCCGAACGCGGCGGTCTTGCCGGTGCCCGTGCGCGCCTGGACGATCAGGTCCGCGCCCGAGGCGGCCGGGCCATACACCGCGAGCTGGACGGGCGTCGGCTCGACGAAGCCCATCTCGTCGATGGCGCGGAGGATGGCCGGGTCGAGGCCGAGGGATTCGAAGCCGGGGGTCGTGTCGCCGCCGTCGGCAGAGGAAGTCGTGTTGTCGTTCATGTGGATGTGGACTCGATGGCGCGCGCGAGCTCGCCTTCTTCGCGGCCGTACCGCTCGAGGGTTCCCTGGAGGCGCCGGCGCAGGCGGCCGAGCAACGACCACCGCGGCCGCTCGTGCGCGTCGCAGCGCGCCTCGAGCGCGTGGTAGCGCCCGTCCCAGTCCCGCAGCCAGCGGCGCAGCGCGGCCGGGTCGGCGTCGCCGCCCGTCTCCACGCGCTCGCCGGCGAAGGACATGAGCTCGTCTCGCAGATCGTCGACGCCTCCCGCGCACGTCACCCCCGCGGGGAGCTCCGCGTGCGGCGGGAAGAAGATCTGCGGGATCACGGAGTAGAAGCCGACGCCGATGAGGTACAGGATCCCGCCCGCGATCACGGTCGTGGCGATCGCGCGTCCGGTTCGCCGGCCGGGCGGCGAAGGCGTCTCAGGCTCTTGTTCCGCCACTGGCGCCTAGGGCAAGAGGTTGGCCCGACCCTCGTGGGTCGAGCGGAGAGGTTCTACCGAGCCCGCGCGGGGGGGTCAAGCGGCCCCTCGCACGGCGCGAAGAATCGGAGATCACGGCGAAACCCTGGAACGTGCCCCGTCCGGGGAGATCGACTACACCCTCGCCCGGGCCCCCCGTGAACGCCCTTCCGTCGCGCCGCCGCACGCTCGCCGCCCTGGCCCTCTGCGCGGTCGCGTACCTCTACGTCGTTCCGTATCAACCCCGAATCAACAACCCGAACGAGAACGTGCGGCTCTACATGACCGCCGCGCTCGCCGAGCAGGGCACGTACGTCATCGACGACTACCGCGCGCGCTGGGGCTGGGTGAACGACTGCGCGGTGCGCGACGGCCACGCGTACAGCGTCAAGGCGCCGGCGACGAGCTTCCTCGGAGTGCCCGCGTACTGGCTCTATCTGCGCTGGCTCGAGGCCACCGGCGGCGCCTTCGATCGCGCCGTCGCGCTCTGGCTGTGCCGCGTGAGCGCCTCGATCCTCCCGTGGCTCGCGTTCCTCGGCGTCTTCCACCGCTGGCTCGGCCGTCACACGTCGAGCCCGCTCGTGCGCGACGCGGTGTTCGCGAGCGACGCGCGAGGCGCGGGGCTCTAAGGCTACCGGATCCAGATTAATTTACACAAACTCACCGCCGCGGCGGCGGT
>JAYRVK010000539.1:0-7297 GCA_041918555.1 Sandaracinaceae bacterium | reverse complement strand
GGCGTACCCCGCGAGGGTGTCGGCGAAGAGGACCTTCTTCACGAAGCCGCGCAGGAACCGCTCGGCCCCGAGGACCACGTTGTCGAAGCGAAGCGGATGGACGTACTGGAGCTGTGGCAGGAACTCCGAGCCGCGCACGATCGGGCCGGCGACGAGCTGCGGGAAGAACGCGACGAACAGCGCGAAGTCCCGGAGGCTGCGCTGCGCGGGGATCTGCTTGCGGTAGACGTCGATCGTGTAGCTGAGCGACTGGAACGTGTAGAACGAGATCCCGACGGGCAGGATGATGTCGAGCGCGTCGTGCTCCGCGCTCGAGCCGATCATCGTGCGGAACGAGTCGATGAAGAAGTTGGCGTACTTGAAGAAGCCGAGGAGGCCGAGGTTGAGGACGAGGCTCACCACGATGAGCGCCTTGCGCTGCCGGGGTGTCTTCGCGTCCTCCATGCGCAGGCCGAGCGTGTAGTCGACGACCGTCGATAAGAGCATCAGCCCGCAGAAGCGCCAGTCCCACCACCCGTAGAACACGTAGCTCGCGACGAGGAGGATCCAGCGGCGCCACGACTCGGCGCGCGACACCCAGAGGAGGAGGAGCACCACCCCGAGGAGCACGAAGAACGAGATCTCGGAGAAGATCACGGCCGCGCTCCGAGCGCGCGCGCGAGCACGGGAGTGAGGGCGCGGGCGACCACCTGGTGCCCGCGCGGGTTGAGGTGGCCCTCGCCCATGCGCGCGTTGTGGAACCCGTTCGGCGGCTGGCCGGCGCGCCGGTACGCCGCGCAGAGCCCGTCCCCGACGTCGACGAAGGCGGCGCGCGCGTCTTCCGCGGCGCGCGCGAAGCGCGGAGCGAGCTCGGGGCCCTCGCGCGTGCAGGACGCGCGGTCGTACTCGAGGCGCGGCACGTAGAGAACGACGACGGGCGCGCACTCGGCGAGCTCGCCGATCGCGAACGCGAGGCGCGCCTCGAGGTCGGCCGGGGCCTCGCGATCGGCCGCGTCGTCGGCCGCGCCGGCCGCGCCTCCCCCGAGCTGACGCGACAAGAGCAGGCTCCCGCGCGCCTGGACCGCGTTGAACAGCGCGGAGCGCATCGAGATCGCCTCCGCGAGCTGCGCCAGCGAGGACCGCCGGACCGGCCGCGCGCGCACCGCGTAGCCTCCATTCTCGGGCGCGATTTCGAACGCGCCGCCCTCGAGCTCGAAGGCGTCGCCGTCGTTGATCTGGAGGAGCACGGCGGCGGGCGCGAACGTCGCGCACCGACGGCGCGTGAAGCTCACGTGGTGGCCGACGGTCCAGCTCGCGTGCCCCGCGTTGATCACCGACGCGCCGAGCCGCCCCTCGAGCAGCTCCGTGAAGCGCTCCTCGATCGCGACGTGGCGCGCCTGGGTGTACGAGTCGCCGAGCGCGAGCACGACCGGACCCGGCGGCTCGTCGGCGGGCGCCGCGTCGAGGAGGCCCTGCTCGTTCGTCCACGAGCGCGAGTAGCCCTCCTCGCTGAAGACCATCCGGGCGTTCGGCACCTGCCGCGAGCCGAGCTCCTCGTCGGGGATCATCGTGCGCGGGCTCGCGACGAAGAAGCGCATCGCCAGCTCGGCGAGGACGAGCCCGGGGACGACGAGCACGAGACCGAGCGCCCACGCGCGCGCGAGCGCGCGCGGCGTCACGACGGGCGACTCGGCCCGGGCCTGCTCGGGAGGTTCGACGGTCATCCTTCGATCGGCGCTCGTGGGTGGCGCGGGGGCTCCGGTTCGTTCGAGGACGGGGGCTCAGAACAGCGTGTAGATGAACGGCGCGGCGGCGCTCCCACCGAGCAGCACGAGCAGGCCGAGGCCGAGCAGCACGACGAGGATCGGCCCGAGCCACCACTTCTTGTTGTGGCGCAGGAAGTCCACGAATTCGGCGACCATGCCGCGGCGCCTCTCCCCGATCTGCGCGCGGAACTCGTCTCGTTCGTCGGACACGGAGGGCACCTCCGATCAGTACTGCTTGAAGTAGTCGGACTTCGGGCGGGGCGGCCGCGCCTTCTGCCACTGGCTGCCCGCCGGCCTGGTGCGCCGGCGCAGCGCGTCGCGCCCGATGATGCGGAACACGATCGCCATCGGAGCGAACATCCCGAAGAAGAGCAAGGCCAAGATCGCATGCGAGACCACGAAGCCGATCGGGTAGCCGATCACCGAGAGCGTCACGTAGAGCGCGCGGTTGGCCCGCGGGTACACGAGCGAGAAGAGCGCGCTGAGCGCGCCGAGCCCGCCGAGCCCCGCCGCGACCCACGGCCGCGCGGCGCCGAGGCCGCCCGCGAAGAGGCCCCACTCCAGCCACGCGAGCGCGGCGAGCGCGCCGAAGCCGACGAGCGCGATCCAGCCGAACTGGCGGAGCTTGCGCGGCGCGGGGTCGAGGTCGAGCGCGATCAGCTTCGCCATGATGCTCAGTCGAGGGAGAAGCGCGCGAGGTGCGCCGCGGCGTCGAAGGTCGACGCGCTCGGCTGCGCGGCCTTGTCGAGCACGAAGCGCTCGAGGACGAGCGCGTCGAGGTCCGTCGCCATGAAGCAGCGGTAGGCGTCCTCGGGCGTGCACACGATCGGCTCGCCGCGGACGTTGAAGCTCGTGTTGATCATCATCGGGGTGCCCGTGCGCCGCTCGAACGCGCGCAGGATCTTCGCGAAGCGCGGGTGCCGGTCCTCGTCGACGGTCTGCACGCGCGCCGAGCAGTCGACGTGCGTGATCGCGGGGACCTCCGAGCGCACCTCGTTCACCTTCGCGAGCCCCGTCGCGGCGCCATCGACGGGTCTGCGCTTGTCCTCGCGCACCGGCGCGACGAGGAGCATGTAGGGGCTGTCCTCGTTCGGCTCCATCTCGAACCACTCGTGGACGCGGTCGCGCAGGACCGACGGCGCGAAGGGGCGGAAGGACTCGCGGAACTTGATCTTGAGGTTCATCGTGCGCTGCATCTCGGGCGAGCGGGCGTCGCCGAGGATCGAGCGCGCGCCGAGCGCGCGGGGGCCGAACTCCATGCGGCCCGCGAGGTGGCCGACGACCTTCTCGGAGGCGACGAGCTCCGCGACGCGCTCGCACAGCGCGTCCTCGTCGTCGTGGTGCACGTAGACGGCGCCGACGGCGTCGAGGAAGGCGCGGATCTCGTCGTCCGAGTACGACGGGCCGAGGAGCGAGCCCTTCTGAGCGTCGGGCGCGACCGGCGTGCGCGGGCCGTCGAGGAGCTGGTGCCATGCGAAGAGCGCCGCGCCGAGCGCGCCCCCCGCGTCGCCCGCGGCCGGCTGGATCCAGATGCGATCGAAGGGCCCCTCGCGGAGCAGGCGCCCGTTGGCCACGCAATTGAGCGCCACGCCGCCCGCGAGCGCGAGGCTCGAGAGCCCCGTGACCTCGTGCGCGTGCCTCGCGATGCGCAAGACGATTTCCTCGGTCACGAGCTGGATCGACGCCGCGAGATCCATCTCGCGCTGCGTGATCGGCGCCTCCGCGCGGCGCGGCGGGCCGCCGAAGAGGCGGTCCATCGCGTCCGAGGTCATCACGTCGCGCGTGCAGAAGGCGAAGTACTCCATGTTCAGGAGGAACGAGCCGTCGTCGCGCAGCTCGATCAGGTGCTCGCGGATCGCGTCCGCGTAGATCGGCGCGCCGTAGGGGGCGAGGCCCATCAGCTTGTACTCGCCGCTGTTGACCTTGAAGCCGGTGAAGTAGGTGAGCGCCGAGTAGAGGAGCCCGAGCGAGTGCGGGAAGCGGAGCTCCTCGAGGAGCTCGATGCGGTTCCCGCGCCCGACCGCGAGGCTGCCCGTGGCCCACTCGCCGACGCCGTCGAGCGTGAGGATGCACGCCTCCTCGAAGGGCGAGGGGAAGAACGCGCTCGCGGCGTGCGACTCGTGGTGCTCGAGGAACGCGTAGCGCCCACGGTAGAGGCCGCCGAGCCCGCGATCGAGCTCGCGCGGCGTGTGGAGCTTCTGCTTCAGCCAGAGCGGCAGCCCCATCAGGAACAGCCGGAAGCCCGCCGGCGAGTAGCTGAGGTACGTCTCGAGCAGGCGCTCGAACTTGAGGAGCGGCTTGTCGTAGAAGACGACGAGGTCGAGCTCCGACGCGGTGATGCCCCCCTCCTTCAGGCAGTACTCGACGGCTCTCCGTGGGAACTCGTGGTCGTGCTTCTTGCGCGTGAAGCGCTCCTCCTGCGCCGCCGCGACGATCTCGCCCGCGTCGACCAAGCAAGCCGCGCTGTCGTGGTAGAAGGCGGAGATCCCGAGGATCTTCACGGCTGGCCGACGACCCCGAGGTGCACGATCCGGGAGCCCGCGCGGGCCACGGGGTTGGTGCTCTTGCCGACCACGACCCCGGCGTGCGGCGCGCGGTAGGTGCGGATGCGCGCGCCCCACGCGTCGTAGAGCGTCGCCACCACCTCGCCCGCCTCGGTCACGTGCGCGAGCTCGACGAGCACCTCGAGGAAGCCGCCCGCGTCGGTGTAGAGCCACTGGCTCGAGCTGCACTCGATGGTGTTCGCCGGCGCCCGCTGGTCGTCGGGCGAGAGCATCCCGATCGCCTCCATCGCGTCGCGGATCCCGATGCGCGAGGCCCTGATCTTCTCCCCGTCGACGACCTGCGGATCGCCGATCTCGATCGTGACCGCGGCCTTGCCGCGCGCCGCCACGATGCCGCGCACCGATCCGTCGGCGCCCGCGTTGTGCACGATGATCTGCGGGCCGATCGCGCGCGCGATCGTCGCGGTCGGCGCGTGCGTCATGTCCGCGCGCACGTAGAGCGTGTTGACGCGGCCGAAGCTCGCGGTGTGGAGATCGAAGAGGATGTCGAAGCCGTCGAGGATCCGCGTCTTCACGCGGTGCGCGTAGATCTGCGACTCGTTGCCGTCGGCCTTGCCCGGCATGATGCGGTTGAGGTCCGCGCCGTCGGTGAACTGGCGCTGGTACCGCAGGTACGCCGGCAGGTTCACGATCGTCACGCCGACCACGGTGCCGCGCAGGTCCTCGGGCGGGATGCGCTCGAAGAGCTTGTGGATGGTCGCCATCCCGTTGATCTCGTTGCCGTGCACCGCCGCGGTCAGCCCGCAGACGGGGCCGGGCCGCGTGCCCTTCGCGACGAGCGCGGGCGCGAAGATCGTGCGGCCCGCGGGATCGTCGGCGAGCCGGATCGCGACGCGGTGATGGCCCGGCGGCAGCCTCTCGAGATCCACGGACAGCGAGTCGAACGGCAGCGGCTCCGACGGCTGCGGGTGCTGCTCGATCCAGTCGGTCATCGATCGCCTCCGGTCGGGGTCCTCGGCACCTCGTGACGATAGCGAGGTCGCCGCGCGATCGCGCGTTTTTCTGACGGACCTCGGCCGGGACCCGCGCCTCCTCGACCACCGCGGACGATGGCGACGTGCCGGACGAGAGCGCCGAGCGCCACGCTGGCCCGCGTCCGGGCGAGACGCTCCTCGAGTGGATCGCGCGCGTCGACCCCGAGGTGCTCGCGGCCGCGGCGGACGTCGACCGCGCGCTCCTGCGCGAGTCGCTCGCGACCCCGCCGAGCGTACGGCCCGAGCGCTGCGCGAGCGCGGCGCAGCGCGCGCTGAGGCTCCGCCGTGTCGGATCGAGCGGCCGCTGATCTGTTCGCGATCCTCGACGCGCTCAGCGGCGCGGGCGTGGAGCTCGTCGTCGTCGGAGGCGTCGCCGCGATCCTCCACGGCGCAGAGCTCACGACGCGCGACGTCGACATCGACCCGGAGCGGACGCGGGCGGGGTAGTCCTGCGCGCGACGGAGTCGCTGTCGCGACGATCGCTCGTAGGATGCACGATATGTTGTCGGCACCGCGCCGGGGAGTGCTGGGGGATCGGGTACGACGACGTTCACGAGTACGTGCACGCACACGAGGACGAGGACGTGCACCGCGCCTCACGGATCGCGGATCGCGGCGCGGGTGCCGACGCGGGCGCGGGCGCAGGCGCAGGCGCGGAGGCGCATTGCACGCCGCGGAGCGCTCCGGGTAGCATCGCGAGCCGAACGACAGCGCGGAGAGGGACACCGTGGCCTCCGATCGAATCCGCTTCCTCGTGGTCAGCCCCACGCTCACCGAGGCCTTGCTCCTCGTCCGGGTGCGCACGTCGCGGCCCCCGAAGGCGATCCTCGACGCGGACGTGCTCGCCGAGGTCGAGCGCGCGATCGACGGGCCGCTCCCCGAGGAGCTGCTCGCCTACTTCGCGGCGACCGGGGCCGACCTCGCGAAGGTCGGCGAGCTCACCGTGGCCGCGCGCGAGGACGGGCTCGACGCGGGTCGCATCGCGTTCGCGCGCTCGCCGACCGGCGTCTTCGTGGCCGGCGTGCACGACGGCGGGCTCACCGTGGGCGAGTGGGACATGAGCGACGCCGAGCCCGTCCCGGAGCTCCCGTTCACGGCGTTCGTGCGCCGCCACCACGATCTGCACCCGCCCGAGGACCACGAGCACGCGAAGCTCGACAAGGCGCGCGAGGTCTTCGCGCCTTGCGTGGCGAAGAAGGCCGAGGAGCGGCCGAGCCACGTCAGCCACCCGAAGTTCGGAGAGGGCCGCGTCGTGTCGGAGATCTTCGACGGCAACCACAAGCTCGTCGTCGACTTCGCGGACGGACGCCGCACGCTCATGGCACGCTTCGTCCAAGCGATCGACAAGACCGCCTCCTAGCTAGCCGAGAAGAAGAAGTCCCGACGTGCGCATCGCGATGCAGTTCATCGCCTGGACGCTCCTCGCATGCGGGGGACCGCAGTCGCACCTCGCGCTCGACAAGCCGGCGCCGGAGCCGCCGGCGTTCGCGCTGCCCGCCGAATTCGAGCCCGTGGATCGCGTCCTCGTCGGGTTCGAAGCGGGCGGCTGGGATCACCTCCCCTACTTCACGGAGCTCGCCGAGGCGATGGCGCCGCACGCGCGCGTCGTGATCACCGGGCCGGCCGAGGACCGCGCCGGCCTCGTGCGGCACCTGACGGCGGTCGGCGTCGCGCGCGACGCGGTCGAGGAGCTCGACGCGCCGGTCGACACCATGTGGATCCGCGACTACGGCCCGCTCTTCGTCCGCGCGCGGACCGGCGAGCTCTCGGTCGTCGACCCGCCGTACCACGACGATCGCCTCGCCGACGACGCGCTGCCCGCGCGCGTCGCGGCGCTCGAGGGCTACGCGCGCGTGCCGACCAAGCTCCCCCTCGAGGGCGGGCACCTCCAGGCCGACGGGAGCGGCCGCTGCGTGCTCACGCAGCGCGTGCGGACGGTGGCCGCGCGGGACCTCGGGCTCGACGAGGCGGCCGTGGCGCGCGAGCTCTACGCGCTCTTCGGCTGCGAGGCGAT
>JAYRVK010000538.1:0-6812 GCA_041918555.1 Sandaracinaceae bacterium | reverse complement strand
GTCTGCTGCCAGCTTCGTTGTCCTCGGTCCTGCATGAACCGCGCGGTCGCGCCCGGCGCGAGCCACTGGACGACGGGCGGGAGGATGGCGACGTCGCCCGCGCGGTGCTCTCGGTAGACGCGGTTCTGCGCGCACAGCTCGGCGTCGAAGGCCGGGGCGAAGGCCGCGGCGTCCGCCGGCGGCGCCTCGAGCTCGACGAAGAGCACGTAGCGGCCCTTCGCCGTCCCGTCGACGCCGACCTCGCTCGACGCGGCGAAGTCGACGGTGGTGCACCGCGCGGCGCGCGCGGCGTGCGCGACGGCCTGCTCGATCTCCCGCGTGGTCGTCAGCTCCTGCGTCAGCGAGAGGACCCCGGCGGGGCGGCCGATGAACCGCATCCGGTGCGGGAAGACGTCCTCGAAGCGGATGATGTCGCCGATCTCGTAGGCGAAGAGCCCCGCGCTCGTGGTGAGGACGACGGAGTAGTCGACGCCCGGCTCGGCCTCCCACAGCGGCACGCGCGTGGCGTGGGGCTCCCCGCGCGGCACGAGCTCGAAGAAGACGCCGCGGTCGGGGATCATCCGCATCGCCGCGTCCGCCCTGGAGTCGGTGGTCGCGAAGAAGCCGCCCTCCGTCGCGCTGTAGGTCTCGAGGAGCGCCACCGTTCGGCCCACGCGCGCGTCGATGAGCGCCCGATAGGGCTCCGCGGGGACCCCGCCACCCAGCAGCACGCGCAGGTTGGGCCAGAGCTCCGCGACGTGCCGCACGCGCCTCCCACGGCGCCTCGCCGCCGCGAACAGGTGATCGAAGAAGACCGAGAACCAGCACGTGGTGCCCGTGAGCGACCAGACGTCGTGGTCGAGGTACGCCTCGGCCATCGCCTCGAGCTTCTCCTGGTAGTGGGGGATGTCGCGGATCGGGACCTCGGGCAGCTGGATCCACTTCGCGGGGTACGGCACATGGAGCTGCATGATACCCGGGTTCGACGCGACGCCGACGGGGCCCACCCGCTCGATGGTGGACGGCGGGAACAACCCGAGCATGTAGCCGCCGGGGAACTCGAGCTCGCCCCACAGGGTCAGGTAGCGCGCGAGGACGTCGAAGCCCGCGAGCTGCTGCCAGCGGATCTGCTCCCTCGAGATGGGCAGGAACTTGTGTTGCGCGGCCGTCTGCGAGCTGCCCGAGCTCTGGCCCCAGTGCTCGACGAAGCCCGGGTAGAGCACGTCGCGCTCGCCGTGGCGCATCCGCTCGAGGAACGGCTCGAAGTCGGCGTAGGTGCGCGTCGGCACCCGAGCCGCGAAGTCGTCGTGGCTCCGGATGCGCCGGAACCCGTGCGCGCGGCCGAGCTCGGTGGGCTCGGCGGCGCGAACGAGCCGGAGCAGCGTCTGCTCCTGCGCCTCGCGCAGCGCCCGCGCGCCGGCCATCCGCGCGTCCCATCGGGCCACGCGCAGCTTCGCCGCCACCCAGAGCGCGGGGCCGGCGAGCCGGGCGCCTCGGGCGCGCCGCAGCGGACGGGGGCGGTGGTCGGTCAACGTCGTCGGGCTCCGCGTCGTCGGTAGCGTCCCACTGCGTGCACGTCGTTGCACGCCTCCCGACGCGCGGCGAGCGGAGGAATGCGCCCGGCCCTGCGGTACGCGGTGTGCAAATCGAGCGCGTCGGGTGAGAATCGCGACGAGCATGCGGCGGGACATGGCGCTCGAGACGACGTCGCGCTGCGCGCCGATCCGCACGGAGCGGCGGTGGCTCCGCGACTACCCGGGCGTTCGCCGCGCGCGCGCCGAGTGCGCCGCGCCGTCGTCGGAGGACGAGCTCCGCGCGGTGCTCGAGTGGGCCGCACGAGAGGAGCGCACGGTCACCCTCCGGGCCGGAGGACAGTGCCTCCACGGCCAGTCCGTCGGCGACGACGTCGTCGTCGACCTGTCGGCGTTCGACCGGGTGTCCGTGGACCTCGACGCGGGCGTGGTGCGCGCGGGTGCGGGCGCGCGCTGGGCCGACGTGCGCGCCGCGCTCCCGCCCGGCTGGGTGTTGCCGAACCTGGTCACCACGGGCTTGGCCTCCGTCGGAGGGACCTTCGCCGCGGACGCGGCGTCGAGGTTCTCGTCGGCGTTCGGGCGGGAGGCCGACGGGGTGCGTCGCGCGCGCCTGATGACGGCCGAGGGCGAGCTGGTGGACTGCGATCGGGACGGAGCGCACGCCGACCTCTTCGACGCCCTGCCCGGCAGCGTGGGCGTGCTCGGCGCGCTGGTGTCCGTCGAGCACGCGCTCGTGGACGTGCGGCACCTCGCGGCGGACGACGGGTCGGTGCGGGTCAAGACCTTCGCGCGCAAGCACCCGGACGCGCGCTCCCTCCTCGCCGATCTCGCGCTCGAGCTGCGCGCGCCGCGCTCGTCGCGATGTCCTCGCGGCGCCTACGGGCTCCTGATCCCCGGGTGCGGCGCGTTGCGGTTCCGCTCGACGTACACGCACGAGCGGCGCGGGCCCCGGATGCCGAACCACCGCCGCCGCGATCCGCTGCGGGGCCTCGTCGAGCAGATGTTCCGCATGCCCACGATCAACCGCGCGATCTGGCGGGCGATCTTCGCCCACTACTACCGGGACGGAGACGGCTTCGTCGACGAGGTCGAGGACTTCGCGTTCTTCATGGACGCGGGGACCACGGTGCGGGCGCACGCTGCCCGGCTGGGGCTCTCCTCCGCGCTCGTGCAGCAGGTGCTGGAGCTCCCGTTCGACGCGAGCGCGGCGGCGGTCCGCGCCGCGGACGCGCTGGTCGCGGGCTGCGAGCGCCTCTGCCACGCCCACGCGGTGCGACCGGTCACGTGGGACGTGCTCGCGATCCGCGACGAGGCGCTCGGACGCACGCACGCGCTGCGCTTCGCGATGGCGATCGCGCTCCCGAGCTCGGCGGAGGAGAGCGGCGCGCGGCGGCTCCTCGGTGCGCAGGCGCGCCTGGCGGCCGAGCACGGCGCGAGGGTGCTCTGGGGCAAGGGCGTCTACGCCGACGCGGACACGCTGGCGGCGACCGCAGCACCGCAGCTCCTCCGGCTGGCTGCGCTGAAGCACCGCTGGGATCCCTCCGGCCGCTTCGGAGGGCCGTTCTACGAGCGCGTGCTCCGGCCCGCGATGCTGCGCGCGACCCGTCGCGCGGCCGGCGGGGAGGCGCGCCCGTGAAGCGCGCGCGCGTGGCCCTCGTCACCGGCGCCTCGAGCGGGTTCGGGCTCCTGTCCTCGGTGTCGCTCGCGCGCCACGGGTTCCGGGTGTTCGCGACGATGCGAGCCCCGAGTCAGCGAGACGCGCTCGACGACGCGGCGGCGCGCGCCGGCGTGGACCTCGACGTCGTCGAGCTCGACGTGACCGACGATCGCTCGGTGGCGGAGGCGGTCGAGGGCGTCGAGGCCGCCGGGGGGGGGATCGACGTCCTCGTGAACAACGCCGGGATCGCCATCGCGGGCCTCTTCGAGGATCTGAGCCTCGAGGAGCTGCGCGCGCAGCTCGAGACCAACGTGCTCGGCCTCGTGCGCACCACGCAAGCCGTGTTGCCGGGGATGCGCGCGCGCGGCGGCGGGCGGATCGTGAACGTGTCCTCGGCGGGCGGCCGGCTCCCGACCCCGATGCTCTCGGGGTACTGCGGCAGCAAGGCCGCCGTGGACGCCCTGTCCGAGGCGCTGCGGATCGAGGCGCGGCGCTTCGACGTCTCGGTCAGCGTGGTCGCGCCGGGCACCTTCAAGACGCCGATCTTCGAGCGGAACCGCCGGGTCGCCGCGCGCGCCTCGGATCCGAGCGGCCCGTTCTTCGACCTCAACCGCCGGCTCGAGCGCGGCGTCGGTCGGATGCTCGATCGCAACCACGCGGATCCCCAGCGCGTGGCCGACGCGGTGCTCCGCGCGGCGACCGCGCGGCGCCCCGCGAGCTACTACCGGGTGGGCACCGACGCCCAGGCCGGCGCGCTCGCGAAGGCGCTGCTCCCGGAGCCGCTCTACGAGTGGGGCCTCCGTCGCTACTTCGAGTCACTCGCGCGCTGAGCGCGGTCGGCTCCAGACGAAGTAGAAGTGACGCGGCACGAGCGCCGGATGGGAGGCCAGCCGGCGGTAGACGTCGTTGTCCTTGAGGAGACGCTCGAGCCGCGGGGTCATCAGCGCCCGCTCGATGGGCTGCGCGACGCGCCGGACCGCGCCGCCGACCTGCCGCTCGATCCAGGGGGGCGGCGCGATCCGCGTCGGACGGCCTCCGGTCGACGCGTCGATCGAGCCGACGAGCTCGAGCCCGCTCTCTGCGATCATCTCGGCGAAGACCTGGGGGTCGCTGGCCCGGCGGTTCTCCTGCAAGAGGATCGCGCCGCCCGGGACGACGTGCCGCGCCGCCTCCGCATAGAAGCGCCGGTGGATCCGGAAGCCGGGGTCGATCAACCGGAGGGCGTCGCGATGGTCCTCTTCGCTTCCGTCGAAGTGAGGCGGGTTGCCCACCACGAGATCCCAGCGCTCGTGCGCGGGGATCGACGCGAGCCCGTCGGACTCGTAGACCGCGACGCGATCCTCGAGGCGGTTGTCCCGCACGGTCTCTTCGCAGGCGCGCACGGCGAGCGGGTTGATGTCCGCGAGCGTCAGCCGCTCGCAGAGCCCGTGCGCGAGCAGGGAGAACCCGATGAACCCCGGGCCCGCGCAGAATTCGAAGGCGTGGGCGACCTTCCCGATGCGCTCGCGGACGAGGCCGACGAAGGCCTGGCCGAAGGTCATCCCGCCTCCGTCGAGCTCGGGCAGGTAGCTCACCCGGAGGTCTCCGTAGCGGACCGTGTAGTAGCGGCTCATCGGCTCACGGGACCTCTCGCCTGGGGGTGATCACGAAGTCGTCGATCACGAGCAAGTCGATTTGCGTGCCGAGGAAGCACCGCACGGCGTCCTGCGGGGTGTTCACGATCGGCTCGCCCTTCACGTTGAAGCTCGTGTTCAAGAGGACCGGCACCCCGGTCCGCCGGTGGAAGGCCGTGAGCAGCGCGTGGAAGCGCGGGTTCTGCGTGGGCGAGACGGTCTGCACCCGCGCGCTCCCGTCGACGTGGGTCACCGCGGGGATCCGCGCGCGCTTGTCCTCGCGCACGGGGACCACGAAGAGCATGTACGGGCTGTCCGGGAGACCCGTCATGTCGAACCACTCCGCTGCGTGCTCGAGGAGACACGCGGGGGCGAAGGGTCGGAAGCCCTCGCGGAGCTTCACGGCGTGGTTGACCACGTCTCGCATGTCGGCGCGCCGCGCGTCGGCGAGGATGCTGCGGTTCCCGAGCGCGCGCGGACCCCACTCCATCCGCCCGTGGAACCAGCCCACGACCTTGCCCGCGTCGATCGACTCCGCCACCTCGTCGTAGAGCGAGTCGGATCGGCGGGCGACGATCTTCGGGGCGAAGTCGGCGAGCGTGCGCGCCACCGTCCGCTCGTCGTACGCCGGCCCGAGGTAGACCGCCGGCGCGCGCGCGGGGCCGCGCGGCGCGCTCCGCGCCTCTCGGTCGCCGAAGAGCGCGGCGCCGACCGAGGTCCCGGCGTCGTGCGCCGCGGGGTGGATCCACACGCGAACGAAGAGCCCGCTGCGCGCGATCGCGCCGTTCATCGTGGAGTTGAGCGCGACGCCGCCGGCCATGCAGAGGGAGCGCTCGCCGGTCGCCTCGCGGAGGTGCGCGAGCTTGTGGAGCACGGCGCGCTCGAGCGCCTCCTGGAGCGCCGCGGCGACGTCCTCGTGCCGCTGGGTCAGCGGCTCGTCGGTGCGCCGCGCCGGACCGAGGGCGCGGATCATCGCGCGGGGATAGAGGCCCGTCGATCGACCCAGCGCCGCGTTCCGCCACATCAGGTAGCTCACGAGCCCGGGGTCGACCCGGACGCGCCCGCCCGGGAGCGTCGCGACGCTCGCGCGGAAGAACCCCCGGTAGCGCGAGGGGTCGCCGTAGGGCGCGAGGCCCATCACCTTGTACTCGTCGAACTCGTCGAACCCGAGGTAGCGGGTGAGCAGCGAGTAGAGGTAGCCGAGGCTGTTCGGCGCGTACGTCTCCTCGAGGACCTCGAGCGACGAGCCCGACGCGCGCACGACCATGCCCGAGGTGCTCTCGCCCTCGGCGTCGAGCGTCAGGCAGAGCGCGCGCTCGTACCCCGACTCGAAGAAGGCGCTCGCGGCGTGACAGAGGTGGTGCGGGACGACGAGGTACCGGTCCTTCGGGACCGACACCCCGAGCGCGCGCTCGAAGACGCGTCGGCTGCGCTCGTCGTCGTAGCCGGCGAGCCGGTGGAAGGTCCGCATCGCAGAGAGGAAGAGCGCCATGCCGGCGCGGGTCGGGCGCGACACCACGCCGCGCGCCTCGCGGTGCTTCGCGGCCTGGTACATCAGCGGATACGAGAACGAGTACACGATGCGATCGAGCTCGCCGATGGTGCCGACCCCACCCTCGCGGAGCACGTACTCGATCGCGTGCCTCGGGAAGCGACCCGTGTGCTTCTCTCGGGTGAAGCGCTCCTCCTCGCAGGCGGCGACGATCTGCCCGTCGATGACCAGGGCCGCCGCGGCGTCGTGGCCCGAGACCCCGACCTCCTGCAGGTAGCCGTCCAGGCCGCCGTTGTACCCGAGGACCTTCATCGGCGCGGCGGGCGCGCCTCGAGGAAGGACCACGGGATGCGGAACAGCCGACCGCCGCTGGCCGTCGCGTAGAGCGCGGTCGCGTCGGCGGCGACGTCCGCGAGGAAGCCTCGGCCGAGCTCGACCGGTGGGCCCTCGACGCCGGACGCGAGGTCCACGACGCGGAAGACCGCCACGTGGCCCGCGCCGTCGTACGTGTTGAGGGCAGGGAGGGCCACGCGATCGCC
>JAYRVK010000537.1:0-5565 GCA_041918555.1 Sandaracinaceae bacterium | reverse complement strand
TCGGCGCGCGCACGGGAATGTGAGTACCATCCCGGCGATGCCCCGGACCGCGGCGGCCCTCATCGTCGGCAACGAGATCCTCAGCGGGAAGATCCGCGAGGCGAACCTCCACGTGCTCGCCAAGGAGATGCGCCTGCTCGGCGTGAACCTGCGGCGCGTGGTGGTGTGCTCGGACGAGATCGAGGTGATCGCGGGAGACCTCACCGCGCTCCGGCGCGCCCACGACCTCGTGTTCACGAGCGGCGGGGTCGGGCCGACCCACGACGACGTGACCCTCGCGGGGGTCGCGCGCTCCTTCGATCGGCCGCTCGTGCTCTCCGGCGAGATCGAGGCGCTGATCCGAGGCTACTGGGGAGAGCGCGTGACCGAGGGCCACCTGCGCATGGCGACCATCCCCGACGGCGCCTCGCTCGTCGCGAGCGACGAGATCCGCTGGCCCGTGATCGTCGTGGAGAACGTGTACGTCCTCCCGGGCGTACCGCAGATCTTCGAAGTGAAGCTGCGCCTCCTGCGCGACGTGCTCGGCGCGGAGACACCGTACGTGTCGCGCTCGCTGTACACGCGGTCGGACGAGGGCACGATCGCGGCGATCCTCGAGGCGGTCGAGGCCGCGCACGCGTCGGTCGCGATCGGGAGCTACCCGTCGTGGCGCGAGGAGCGCTACCGCGTGCGCATCACGTTCGATGGCCTCGATCCCGCCGCGGTCGACGCCGCGCTCGCCGCGTGCCGCGCGGCGATCGGCGAGGACGACGTGGTCGAGGTGGAGTGAGCCCGCCGTGAGCGCCGCGCCCGACCCCTGGCCGCTCCGCGCCCCGCGCCTCGTCGGCGCGACCGCGCTCTCGATCGGCGAGCAGCTCGGCGGGGTCGTGGTGCTCCTCGGGCGCATCCTCGCGCGCCTCGTCCCGCCGCGCCTGGACGGGCCCGAGCTCGTGCGGAACCTCCACAAGATGGGGGTGCGCTCGCTCCCCATCGTGTCCGTCACCGCGCTGTTCGTCGGCGCGATCATGGTCATCCAGGCGGCGCCGCTCGTGACGCGCTTCAACGCGCGCGAGATCGTCGGGTGGGGGGCGGGCTTCGCGACGCTGCGCGAGGTCGGGCCGCTCCTCATCGCGCTGATGTTCAGCGGCCGCGTCGGCGCGAACAACACCGCCGAGCTCGGGACGATGGTCGTGACGAGCCAGATCGACGCGCTCCGCGCCCTCGCGATCGATCCGATCGGCTACCTCGTGCTCCCGCGCGTGATCGCGATGGTCGTGATGCTCTTCTTCCTCACGGTCATCGGCGACGCCGTCGCGATCGGGGGGGCCATGGTCGCGGGCAAGGTGCTCCTCGACGTCGAGCCGCGGAGCTTCCTCAACTCGCTGTTCCTGCTCTTGAACCAGTGGGACCTCGTCACCGGCCTGATCAAGAGCGTCATCTTCGGCGCGATGATCGCCCTCACGAGCTGCCACTTCGGGCTCTCGGTCCAGGGCGGGGCGCCGGGCGTCGGGCGCGCGGTCAACGCGTCCGTCGTCGCCGCGGCGAGCGGCATCTTCATCCTCGACTACTTCTCGAGCTTCCTCCTCGGATGAGCCTCGTCTCCGCCACGGGCGCCGCGGTCCTCAAGATCGTCCGCGACATCCGCGACATCCTGCGGATGGGGCTCGTCACGCTCCGCTTCGTCGTTCGCGGCAAGAAGGACCGCAAGATGATCGTCGAGCAGATGCACCTGATCGGGAACCGCTCGGTCTTCTTCATCACGGTGACGATGGGGTTCATCGGGATGATCCTGGTGTTCCAGTCGGCGCTCCAGGCGCTGCGGATCGTCCCCGACCTCCAGCTCCTCGGCGCGACCTACGCGGAGATCCTCATCCGGGATCTCGGAGCCTCGATCGGCGCGATGATGCTCGCGACCCGGGTCGGAGCGGGGATCGCCGCCGAGATCGGCTCGATGGTGGTGACCGAGCAGGTCGACGCGCTCCGCATGTGCGCGGCACATCCCGTGGAGTACCTGGTCGTCCCGCGCTTCCTCGCGTCCGTGGTGATGACGTTCTGCTTGCTCGTCTGGGCCTGCGTCGTCGCCTTCGTGAGCGGGATGCTCACCGCGCACGTGGTCTTCGACGTGAACTACCTGACGTTCGCGAACTTCATGCTCGTCGACGCGGGCGACGTGATCGTCGGGCTCACGAAGTGCCTCGCCTACGGCGCGGCGATCCCGATCGTGAGCGCGCAGCGCGGGCTCGCGACCTTCGGCGGCTCCGAGGGCGTGGGCTGGGCGACGACCAGCGCGGTCGTGAGCTCCTCGCTCGCGGTGATCGTCCTCCAGTTCTTCATCTCGGCCGTCGGCTACCTGATCTTCCCGGGCTGAACCGCGTGACCATCCGCTTCGAGAACGTGCGCAAGTCGTTTGGTGGCCGGGTCGTCCTCGAGGACGTCGGCTTCGAGGTCGGCGGCGGCGAGTGCTTCTTCATCATCGGCGCCTCGGGCGTCGGCAAGAGCGTGCTCATCAAGCACCTGATCGGGCTGATGCGCCCCGACGGAGGCTCGATCTACCTCGACGGCGAGGAGGTCTCTCGGCTCTCCGAGAAGGAGCTCCATCCCGTGCGGATGAAGTGCGCGATGGTCTTCCAGAACAGCACGCTCTTCGACTCGATGACGTGCCTCGAGAACGTCGCGCTCCCGCTGCGGAAGCACAAGAGCCTGTCCGCCACGGCCGCGCGCGAGGAGGCCCTGCGGCGCCTGGACACCGTGCACATGCGCGAGTTCGCGGGCGCGTACCCCGCCGAGCTCGGCGACGGGATGAAGAAGCGCGTGGCCATCGCGCGCGCGCTCACCCTCGACCCGCGCTACGTGCTGTTCGACGAGCCCACCACCTCGCTCGACCCGGTGAGCGCGCGCCGCGTGGACCAGATGATCCGCGAGCTCTGCGACGAGGTCGGGGTCACCAGCATCGTGGTGAGCCACGATCTGACCAGCATCTTCGGGATCGCGGACCGCATCTGCATGCTGTACAAGGGCCACGTGCGCCTGCTCGGCACGCCCGAGGAATTCCGGAGAACCGACGACGCCGTCGTCCAGCAGTTCATCACGGGCCGGGCGGAAGGGCCGATGGAGGTCTAGGCGCCCATGAAGGGGATCTCGCTCGAGGCCAAGGTCGGCCTGCTCGTCCTCACCGCCGCGATCCTCCTCGGCGCGTTCCTCTTCATCCTCGGCGGCGTGAGCTTCGAGGACACGTTCGAGGTGAACGTGGACTTCGACAACCCGGGGAGCGTGCAGCCGGGCGCCGCGGTGCGCATCGGCGGCGTGAAGGTCGGCACCGTCGAGGAGGTCACCTACCTCGGGCGCCGCCTCGACGCGACGACGGGGCGCCGCGCGCTCGTGCGGATGCGGCTCGCGATCCACGAGAGCGTGCGCGACACGATCCACGAGGGCGCGCTCTTCTACGTCACCTCGCAGGGCGTGCTCGGCGAGCAGTTCGTGGCGATCGATCCGGGTTCCCCCGACGACCCGCGGCTCGACGCGTCGCGCGCGCAGGTCGGCGTCGATCCGCCGCGGCTCGACCTCGCGCTCGCGCTCGGGTTCGAGGTGCTCGAGATGCTGCACGACTCGATCCGCGACAACCGCGAGGACCTCGGGACGCTCTTCGAGGACATCGTCGCGCTCGTGCACCAGCTCCGGCTCCTCGTGACCGACAACCGCGGTGACCTCGACACCATCGTCGACAACGTGCGGACGCTGAGCGACGAGGGGATCACCACGCTCCGCGGAGCGCGCGAGGCGTACATCGACGGCGAGCGCCCGCGGCGGATCATCGCGAACCTCGATCGCACGGTGGCGACGGTGAGCCGCGAGACGCCGGGCCTGATCGAGGACGTGAACCGCGCGACCCGCGGCGTGAACGACGTGCTCGACACGTTCGGCCCGGATCAGCGGCAGCAGATCCAGAGCACGATCGCGAGCGCGGAGCGGATCGCGACGAGCGCGGAGGGCACGGTGAACGAGGCCGGCGAGATCGTGCACGGGATCCGCGAGGGCCGCGGCACGGTGGGCGCGCTCCTCACGGACGAGGAGATCTACGACGATCTCCAGGAGCTCATCCGCGACCTGAAGCACAACCCGTGGAAGTTCTTCTGGCGCGAGTGAGGCCGCGGGCTGGCTAGGGCCCCGCGTCGGGATCGGGCGGCGGGCCCGCGTCCTCCCCGGCGTCGAAGCCCGCGTCGAAGCCCGCGTCGGGCATCGGGGGGGGGCCCGCGTCGAAGCCCGCGTCCATCCGCGGCGGCCCCGCGTCGATCATCGGCGGTGGCCCGGAGTCGACCATCGGCGGCGGCCCCGCGTCGCGCATCGGGGGCGGGCCCGCATCCACGTCGCCCGCATCGAAGTCCTCTCCGGCGTCGAGCTCCTCGCCCGCGTCGAGCTCCATCTCGCCGGCGTCCATCGACGGGACCACGCCGCCCTCGAGCCCGCTGAGGTCCGTCGTGCACCGGCCGAGCACGCAGACCAGTCCCGGCTGGCACTGCGAGGCGCGCACGCACGGGCCTCCGTTGGGCTGGAGCTCCGCGGCGTTGCAGCCGATCAGCGCGGCCAGCGCCGCGAGGGTGGCGAGGGTGCTTCGCACGGCGTCAGACTACGTCCATTCGAGGTCGGACCCAAGCCCCTGCCGCGGGCGCGAGTCCGAGGCCGCGGGTCGCTCGGTGGCGACCGCGGTGCCCCAAACCCCCAGAAACGCGCGGCGTCGTGGAGACCCGCTGCGTTGACACTCCCGATCCGGAGTTGCTAACGTGACCACGTCTCGACAGGCCTTTTGCGCGCGAGCCAAGCGGAGCGACGACCCTCATGAGTGACCAAAAGGAATCCTCCGTCCTCTTCAACCTCAAGGAGCTGATGAACCTCGAAGAAGAGAGGATTCACACCGAGGAGGAGGAGAGCCGGCGCAAGAAGGAAGAAGAGCGCGCTCGGATCGAGGCCGAGGAGCGCCGCAAGCGCGAGGACGCGGAGCGCAAGATCCGCGAGGCCGAGGAGGCCAAGGCGGCCGAGGAGCGCCGCAAGCGCGATGACGAGGAGCGCCGCATCCGCGAGAAGGAGGAGCGCGAGCTCGCCCTTCGGCTCGAGGCGGAGCGCAAGGCGCGCGAGGCGGAGCAGCAGCGGCTGCTCGCGCACGAGCAGGAGCTGAAGCGCATCGAGGCGCAGCGGGCCAAGGGCGTCCCGGCGTGGGCCTTCGCGCTGATCGCGTTCCTCGTGGTGGGCGCGGGCATCGGCGCGTACTTCGGGGTCGTGTCGCCGTACCTCGACGCGCGCGCGCGCGAGGCCGATCTCGCGCGGCAAGCCGCGACCCGGCAGGCGGAGGAGGCGGCGGAGCACGCCGAGCGCGCGGCCGCAGCGCGCCGGGCCCAGGAAGAGGCGGAGGCCGCGCGCCGCGCGGCCGAGGCGCGCGTCGCCGCGGCCGAGGCTGCGCAGCGCGCCGAAGAGGAGGCGGCCCGCGCGGCCGCCGAGGCGCGCGAGGCGGCGCGGTCCGGCGCCCGCCGCCGCCCGACCGGCAACAGCGGCAACGCCCAGGCGGCGGGTCGCCGCGGGCAGTCGTCCGAGAAC
>JAYRVK010000536.1:0-1631 GCA_041918555.1 Sandaracinaceae bacterium | reverse complement strand
GCATGCCGAGCTCGCGCTCGACGCACGGGGGATCGCTCGACCCGCCGTGCGCGTGGGTCACCCGGAGCAGCGGGGTGCGCGCGAGCCGTAGATCGCGCAAGCCATCTTTCCACGACCGGACGATCGGCGGATCGGGGTCGAGGCCCGGGACCGGGGGCGCCACGGGCGCGGCCGGCTCGATCGACGCGGGCTCGGCGGGCGCTGCGGGCTCGGGCAGGGGGGGGACGCTCGGATCGTGCTCACCCGTGATCGAGAGGACGCAGGCCAGGTCGAAGCCCGAGAACTCCGCCCCCTCGCGCACGTTCAAGACCACGCGCGCACGTCCGTGCGCCCAGGACGCGCGACGCTCGTCGCCGCCGAGGTCCTCGACGGTCGCGGGGCCGAGGCGTTGCTCGAGCGCGTCGAGGGCGTCGTCGTACGCGTCGAGCACGGCGTGCGCCGCGGCCTCACCGCCCGCGTAGCACTCGGCGAGCGTGGCGTAGACGGCCCGCAAGCGCGGGTCGTCCGCGCAGATGAGGTGCGGCACGTAGAGCCCGCCGAGGGTCGCGGCGCCGTTCCATCCCCGCCTGCGGTACTCCGGGAACCCGACGGTCTCGGTCGGGAGCGCCGCGGCGATCGCGTCGGGCGTGGCTCCCCACGGCAAGAGAACTTGCTCGCCCCCTCGCCCGATCGACGCGCCGAGCCGCAGCGCGTGGACCACCTCGGGGCGGACGCACGGCGTCCCCCGCGCGCGCGGCCGCCGCACCCGCGGGCCGACCGGGACGATCTCGGGGCGCGCCGGCACGGGGAGCCGCTCGGTGCGCGCGGAGCCGAGGTCGCGCAGCACGCACCGGAAGCCGTGGCGCGCCGAGGGGTCGGCGCCGAAGCGCGAGAACAGTGCGTAGGGCAGGTCGCTCCGCGTCCCGCCGCGGAGCGCCCTCCACGTCGGCCTCACGCCGAGCAGCAGGTCGGGCCCGGAGGTGCCCGTCGGTGCGGGCCGGGTCCAGTAGAGGTCCTCGCACCACTCCCAGCCCGAGCCCAGCATCCCGAGCACCCCGAACGGGCTCGCGAGCTCGGCGAACGCGTCGGCCGGCCGGCGCTCTGCGATGCCGCTGCGGATCGCGTCGAGCGCGAGGGCCTGCAGCTCGCCCCACGGGTAGCGACGGCCGTCGCCGCCGCCCCCCGCGATCTCCCACTCGACCTCCGAGGGCAGCGCCAGCCCGACCCACGCCGCGTAGCGGTTCGCGTCCTCGTAGCTCACCCCGGTCACCGGGAACGCGCCGCGCCCCTCCGGCATGCGCCCCTCGCGCCAGGGGCTCGGGTGGCCGGTCGCCTCGACGAAGGCCGCGTACTGCGCGCAGGTGACCCGCGTGCGGTCGATCGCGAAGGTCGGGAGCTCCACTTCGCGGCGTCGCTCGAGCGTGCCGAGCGCGGCGCGGTGCCGCTCGCGGTCGCCCGCCCACCGGAGCAAGCGGTACGCGCCGTTGCCTGCGAAGAAGTCTTCGTCCAGGTCGTGCTCCACCTCGAGCGACTCCTCGTAGTAGGCCGTGGCCCATCGCACGGCGATGGCGACGTTGGCGTCGAGCACGGTGTGGAGCTGGGCGAAGTCGAGGCCCACCGAGCCCTTCGTCGCGGGGATCACGACGAGGGTG
>JAYRVK010000535.1:0-4259 GCA_041918555.1 Sandaracinaceae bacterium | reverse complement strand
GCTGCTTCAGGTCGCGCAGGTTGCTCGCGGCCCGGAGGCGCTCGCGCGCCGCCTCGGTCTGCCGCTCCGCGTGGGCGGCGATCGCCACGCGCTCGGCGGCGCGTCGCTCGAGCCCCGCGACCACGGCCGCGACCTCGCGCGTGACCCGCGCGAGCTCCGCCTCGTCCGCGCGCAGCTCTCGGACCGCCGCTGCGAGCGCGCCGACCTCGGTGACCGCGCCGCCGAGGAACCGCCGCTCGATCTCGAGGATCGGACGCCGCCGCAAGTTCTCTTGCTGCTCCTTCAGGTTCTGCGCGACGCCCTCGGCGATCTCCGGCTCGAGCGCGAGCTCGAGGAGGAAGCGCACGAAGTCCTCGTCGCGCGTGAACCGGAACACCTCGTCGGCGGCGCCCTCGCGCTGATTCATGCGGAGCTGGTAGCGGAAGAGCTCGGGGTCGAGCCCCACCTTCTCGAGGTGCGCGAGCCACGTCTTCTGGTTCTCGGTGTACACGACCTCCTGCGCGCCGTGCGCGTGCGTCGCGTCGCGGAGCCAGTCGCGGAAGTCGTCGAACGACGCGGCCGGCTCGCCGAGCCCGTGGATCGGGAGCGCGTCGAGCGCGAGGCCGTCTCCCGCGCGGAGCGAGAAGAAGAGCCGCCGGAGGTTCGCCACGTCGGCCGACACGCGCTGCCCCTTCCACGCGAGCACCTGGCCAGCGATGCGCACCTCGGAGGGCGGCGTGCCGAACAGCTCGAGCGCGTCGGCGGGGTCCGCGTCCCACTCGCTCACCACGAACGCGAGGTCGGAGCCCTGTACGTAGTCACTCAACTTGCGGGACCGGCCCTCCGCCGAGCTCCCGAGGAACTCGCGCACGGACGGCCGGAACACCGAGTAGAAGAGGTTCAGGATCGACGACTTCCCGCCGCCGTTGCGGAGCCAGAGCACCGTGTCGGCGGCGCGGCCCGCGCCCGCGTCCGCCGCGGCGTGGCGGAAGTCCAGGGTCAGCGGCGCGAGCCGCGCGTCGCGGTGCCCGATCGAGGCGAAGTGCAGCCGGAGGAGGCGCGCCACGGTCAGCTCGCTCCGCGATCGCCGTGGGGAGGGGCCGCCGCCTCGCGGACGAGGATCGCCGCCTCGTGCGCGGCGAGCTCGCGCACCTGGAGGCGGTACGCCGCGAGGGCCTGCCACGTCCCGCCGTCGGCCTCGTCCACCTTGCGCATCAGCCCGCCGCGCTCGAGCTGCTCGAGCGCGTGCGCGACCATGCCCGCGAGCGTGCCTGGCGCGCGCCGTCCATCGGCCGTGCTCCGCGTGCTCGCGCGCGAGAGCACCGCCCGCCAGGCCTCGCGGAGCTCGGGCCGGCCGGCCTCGGGATCCTCGTCGGCGCCCTCCTCGAGCTCCTCGCAGATCCCGATCAAGTACTCGACGAGCCGCCCCACCGGCACGCGCGTCCCCGCGACGGAGTCCGACTCCTCGAGCGAGCGCGCCGTCGGAAAGCAGTACGCGGCCACCGCGAGCTGGATGAGGCCGTGGCACATCCGCTCGTCGACGGTGAGCCCCTGCCGGCGGTAGTCCGCGAGCGTGATCGCGAAGGGCCCGCCCTGCTCGGCCCCCACGACGAGCCCGAGCTCCGTCGCGCCGAGCACACAGAGCCCCAGCCCGCGCGCGATCACCGTCACGTGCTCGCGCAGCGGGCTCTCGTCGCGGTAGCGCCGGAGCAGCTCCGCGTAGACCGGCTCGCGCGCGGGCCGCAGCCGGGGCGAGAGCGCGAAGGCGAGCAGCCGCGCCGCGTCCTCGGCGAGATCGAGCGGGGCGCTCACGCGCGCACCTCCGGCCGGCGGTGGAGCTCCACGTCGTCCCCCGCGAAGCCGCTCGCCGCGAGCCGCGCGCCGGCCGCGATCGCGACGAGCCCGTCGGCCTCCTCGCGCGCGGGGTCGTACGCGCGCAGCGCCCGGAGCGCGAGCAGGTGCCGAGCGCGTGGGCCGAGCCCGGCCTCGCGCGCCGCGGCGAGCAGGGCGCCGAGCCGCGCCGGCCACGCGACGCCCGCGAGGAAGTCGTCGACGGCGAGGTGATCGCCGTCCTCGAAGCTGCGCGGGGGCGGGGCGAGCGCCTCGAGATCGGCGTCGCGGATCTCGAACGGATCCTCCGCCTCGTGGCGGCGCGGCGCGAGGAGCCGGTCGACGAGCTGCGAGAGCCGCAGCGCGCGCGGCGCGGCGGGCCCTTGCAGGCGCGCGAGGAGCGCGTCCGCGAGCGCGGCGAGCGCGCCGGTCGGGAGCCGCACCGCCGGACCGAGGACGTCGGCCTCGAGGTCGGGCAGGCGCGTCGCCGCGGGCGGCCGGAAGGCCTGCCGCTCCTGCTCGGCGAGGTAGTGCCGGTTGGCCTCGATGAGCCGCTTGTGCAGGCGCAGGTGCCGGTGGATGCACTCGCGCAGCGTGTCGCGCAGCGCCACGAGCGACCCTGCGCTCTCGTCGTGCACGTGGTCGAGCCGCACGTCCACCGCGCGCTCGATCTGCCGCTCCACCTCGAGCCGCTCGCCCACGTGCTGCCGCGCCCGCGTCAGGAGCGCGAGCACCTCGCGCACCCAGTCCACCCGCTCCACGTCGCGGCGCACCGTCTCGATCAGCCCGACGATCTTCTGCTCGTACTCGATGCTGCGCAGCCGCGCGCGCTGCGCGGTCCGCACCGCGTCGGCGATGCGGCCGCGCTGCACCTGCGCGTGCAGCACCGCCTCCTCCGCGATCTGCGCGTCCTCGACCGGGTAGTCGAGCATCCCCGCGTAGAGGTTGATGCCCTCCACGCTCGCCACGAGCACCGTCTCCCCCTCGGGCGTCTCGCGCTCGCGGAGCAGGTGGAACGACAGCTCCTTCCTGGTCGCGTCCTCGCCGCGGCACGCGAGGTACGGCTCGCGGAAGGCCTGCCGCCGCTCGCGGTCGTTGAGCATCCCGAGGAGCACCACGTCGATGACCGCGTCGGCGCCGTCGGCGTCGAGCGTGGGATCCGAGGCCCGCACGAGCGGCCGCAGCGCCTCGCGCACGTCTTCGAAGCGCGCCCCGCTCCCGAGCCCCATCGCCTCGATCACCACGTCGAGCGCCCGCAGCGCGATGGCGCGCAGGTCCTGCTCGCCGAGCGCGTCCGCGCGATGGCCCTTCTGCGCCTCGAGCCGATGGAGCGGCGCCGTCCGCACGAGCGAGCGCAGCCGCCGCGTCAGCGCGTCCTGCCAGGTGTCCTCGTCCGGCCCCACGAGGCGGGGGAGGATAGCAACCGGGGGCGGGCGAGGCGACGGCGCGATCGCGGCGAGCATCGGGCGCCTGGACGAGGCGAGCGCGGGGGTTCTGACGGACTCGCGCAAACCGGTCGTGCGCGAGCGACCTCGTCGTTCAAGGCTCCGTGGCCGCGCCGATCACCCGCAGCACCGCGCGCACGTCGACCCTGCGCCGGAACGGGACGACGAGGGGACCTGCGGGCACGTCGGCGCGGCCGGCGGCCTTCGTCGCGTCGACGCAGAGGACGAGGTTCCGGAGGCCCGCCGCCGCGAGCCGGCGGAGCTTCGTCTCGAGGTACGCCTCGGTCCAGTAGCCGAGGACCTCCACGTAGAAGGCCCGCTCGGGGGCGTGGCGGTGGCGCGCGAGGAAGTCGGGGAACACGAGCGTGCCGTCCGCCGGGACCGGGCGCGGCTCGCGCACGAGGTCCCAGTCGGGCGCGGCGCGCGCGAAGTCCCGGGCGAAGCGCTCCTCGAGCCGGCTGTCGAAGCGGCGGGGCTCGGGGCTCGGGAAGATCGGATCGCCGGGGCGGACGGTGAACGTCGTGCGCAGCTCGTCGAGCTCGACGTCGGCCGACAAGAGGAATTGCTCGCACCAGGGGAGGCGAGGGACGAGCGACGCGAGCGCGCGGCCGTAGACGCGGGTGCGGCGGAACAGCGCGAGGGGGCCCGAGAGCTCGAGGACGAAGGCGTCCTCGCGTGCGCCGGGCCGGGCGACGCAGAGGAGGCCGCGGAGCCGCGCATGGCGGACGAGATCGCGCGCGTTGCCGAGGGCCTCGATCCGGACGCGCGCGGCCTGCGCCACGAGGCCCTGCGCGAGCGCGAGGTTGGTGCGGAGGGCGAGCTCCTGCGGCTCGATCGCGCGCGATGGCCCCACGAGGCGGCGCTCGCCGGGGACGTCGGCGAACAAGGCGTCGAGGATCGACGCCGGCGCGAGGTCGAGGCGCGCGGCGGCGCGCGCGAGGATCGCGTCGCGTGCTCCGCCGCGGGCGGCCTCGCCGAAGACCGCGGCGCGGACCTCGCGCGGCG
>JAYRVK010000534.1:0-1523 GCA_041918555.1 Sandaracinaceae bacterium | reverse complement strand
GGCGCGGGCGTGGGCGCGGGAGGTGGAGTCGCCGGCGCGGGCTCGCGGATCACGAGCGCCCACATCACCGCGCCACCGCCGAGGGTGCCGAGCGCGAGGAGGACGAGCGCGCCGAGCGCGAGCGGGAGCACGCGCGAGCGCCCGCGCGCGACGTCGGGAGCCGAGATCGATCGCGGCGCGACCGAGGCGGGCCGCGGCGCGACCGCGCTCGGCGCGGCGGAGGATCCGTGGGCGGGTCCCGGCGCGGTCGAGCTGGCGGTCGGACCCGTCGCCCGCTCCGCTGGCGTCGGCTGCGACGCGAGCGAGCGGACGCTCGACGCGGGCGTGGCCGGCAGCGCGGGCGCGGTCGGCGGGAACGAGCCCGAGGGCGCGACCGCCGGCAGCGCGTGCGCGGTCGGCGCGTACGACGAAGGCCCCGTGTCCGGAGGGCGCGCGCCGGTCGCGGCGAGCGAGCCGACGGAGGGGGGCGCGGGCTTCGACGCGAGCCGCGGGATCGGGCACGCGGCGAGCGCGTCGCGCATCGCCGCGGCGGTCGGCCAGCGCTGCGCGGTGTCTCGCTCGAGCGCGCGATCGATCACGGCCGCGAGCGCGGGCCCCAGCTCGGGCCGGAGCGCCGCGAGGGACGGCACCGACTCGCTCAGGATCTTGTGGATCAGGAGGTTGTAGCTCGGCGCCTCGTAGGGGTGACGCCCGGAGAGCCCGGTGAACAGGATCGCACCGACGGCCCACAGATCCGCGCGCCCGTCGACGCGCTCGCCGCGCGCCTGCTCGGGCGACATGTAGTGGGGCGTCCCGAGGATCGTCCCCTGGACCGTGAGGCTCGACGGCTCGCCCTCGTTCCGCGGCACCAGCCCGCTGATCCCGAAGTCCACGAGGCGCACCCGCGCGCCCCCGCGCGGCGCGTCGAGCACGAACACGTTCTCGGGCTTGATGTCGCGGTGGACGAGCCCGCCGCGGTGCGCCGCGTCGAGCGCGGAGAGCAGCTCGACCCCGATCCCGACGAGCTCCTCGGTCGACAAGTAACCTTGCAATACGAGACCGAGGTCGCGCCCCTCGAGGAGCTCCATCGCGAGGTAGAGGGCGCCGCCCTCCTCGCCCGCGTCGAGGACCTCGACGATCGAGGGGTGCCCGATCGCCGCCGAGGCCTGCGCCTCGCGGAGGAACCGCTCCCGCGCGGTGCGCGAGCTGGAGACGAAGTCATGGAGGACCTTGAGCGCCACGCGCCGGCCCGTGAACGCGTGCCGCGCGGCGTACACGGCGCCCATCCCACCCCGACCGAGCTCGCGCTCGAGGTCGTATCGACCCGCAAACCGGTCCCCGATCCGAAGCTCCACCCGGACCGCAGGATAGCGCGGTCCACCCCGCCTCGTGCTCGTGCTCGTGCTCGTGCTCGTGCTCGTGCTCGTGCTCGTGCTCGTGCTCCCGCTCGTGCTCGTGCTCGTGCTCGTGCTCGTGCTCGTGCTCGTGCTCGTGCTCGTGCTCTCGCTCGTGCTCGTGCTCGTGCTCGTGCTCGTGCTCGTGCT
>JAYRVK010000533.1:0-3431 GCA_041918555.1 Sandaracinaceae bacterium | reverse complement strand
CGGCGCGCGACCCACCGCGCGCCCTCGACGAGGAGCTCCGGGTGGCCGGGGTCGAGCGTCGGGTTCGGGCTGAACAACAGGATGCGGCCGCGGCCGTAGCGCGCCGCCGCGACGGCCGGCGTGCCCGGCATCTCGCCGGCTCGCGTGCCGTGCTCCTCCCAGTACACGTCGGCGTCGAAGGTCGCGAGCGTCACGAAGGGCGCGAGCCCCTCGACGGCCTCGGGCGCGAGGAGCGGGCCGTTCGCGTAATGCAAGACGACTTGCGGGGATCCGTCGTTCGGGGTCACGGGCGTGGGGCGGATGCCGCGGATCCACGCGTCGCCGGTGAGGTTGTGCGCGGCGACGAAGCCGATCTTGTGGAACTCGGCGGGGCCCTGGATCGCGAGGTAGGAGCCCGCGCAGATCCCGACGTAGCCGCCGCCGCGGCGCACGAAGCGCCGCACGCGCTCCCGGCCGTCCTCGCCGAGGAGCTGGCCCTGGAGCGAGCCGCGGCCGCCGGTGAAGAGCGCGACGTCGGCGTCGTCGAGCGCGCCGGCGCGGACCTCGTCGGGGCTCCCCGCGCGCGCGCCGCGCCCCGCGGCGGTGAGCGCTTCGAGCGCGGTCGCGAGCGCGCTCGGCGCGACCCCGGGCGCCTGGTACACCACGACGCGCAGCGGGCGGGCGTCCTGCGCGCTCGCGGCGCCGGCGAGGCAGGCGAACGTGGCGGCGAGCGCGGCGCGACGCATGGGGACGCTCGAAGGTTAGGGCGTCGGACGCCGGAGCCCCAAGAGATCGAAGCCCGCGACCAGCTCGGCGGGCGCGGCGTCGCGCGGCGCAGGGAGCAGCCCGAGCCCGTGCGCGAGCTCGCCCACGATCGAGGCCGGCGTGCGGCCCGCGGCCCGCAGCTCCGCGAGCGCGATCGCGCCGTGGCGCTTGGCGAGCCGCGCGCCGTCGGGCCCGAGCACGAGCGGCACGTGCGCGAACGCCGGCACGTCCCAGCCGAGCGCGCGGTACAGCGCGATCTGTCGCGGCGTAGAGGCGACGAGGTCCTCGCCGCGCAGCACCTCGGTGATACGCATGTCGTGATCGTCGACCACGCACGCGAGCTGGTACGCGAGCAGCCCGTCGCGGCGCGCGAGCACGAAGTCGCCGTGGCCGACGCCCTCGATCCGCCCGAGCACCACGTCGTCGAAGGAGGGGGGGGGCTCGGGCATCCGGAAGCGGACGGCGGCCTCGCGCCCCGGATGCGAGGGCCCCTCGCGGCACGTGCCCGGATAGGCGGGCTCCCCCTCGTGCGGCGCGGACGCCAGCTCGGCGATCTCCTTGCGCGAGCAGGTGCACGGGTAGGTGAACGGCGCGAGCGCGGCGAGCACCTCGGCGTAGCGCGCGAGCTTCTCGGACTGCGTGTAGGGCCCGAACGGACCGCCGACGTCGGGGCCCTCGTCCCAGTCGAGCCCGAGCCAGCGCAGATCGTCGAGCATCGCCTGCGCGGCGCCGGCGCGGACGCGCGGCGCGTCGAGGTCCTCCATGCGCAGCACGAAGGCCCCCCCCAGCGCGCGCGCGCGCAGCCACCCGAGCAGCGCGGTGCGCGCCGTCCCGAGGTGCATGGGCCCCGTCGGCGAGGGGGCGAAGCGGCCGCGGTAGGCCATCGCCCACTCGTAGCACTTGCCGCCGATCGAGCGACGGGCGATGGTCGCGAGACGCGATGCGAGGACAGGTCGAGATCTGCGGCTGCTTCCCCACGGGGCGCCACTACCCGGGGATCGCGGATCGCCTGGCGAAGGCGCGCGTGGCGCTCCCGGTGTCGGGGCTCGCGACCGGGTTCCCGCCCGACATGGTGTGGGCGGAGGCGTCGTTCGCGGTGATCGACTTCGAGACGACGGGGCTCGATCCCGCGGCCGATCGCGTCCTCGAGATGGGCATCGTGTGCTTCGATCAGGGCGTGCTCACCTCGAGCCAGAACTGGCTCGTCCACCCGACGATCCCGGTGCCCGCAGAGGCGTCGGCGGTGCACGGGATCACCGACGCGATGCTCGAGGGCCAGCCGCGCTTCGAAGAGATCTGGCCCGAGATCCGGACCCACCTCGAGGGGCGGCTCCCCGTCGCGTACAACGCGGGCTTCGACAAGCGGTTCTTCCTCGCGGAGCTCGAGCGCGCGGGCGAGGCGACGTGGGGAGACGAGCTGCCTCCAGCGATGCAGTCCGAGGTCGAGTGGATCGACCCGCTCGTCTGGGCGCGCGAGCTCTTCCCGGATCGCAGCGCGAAGCTCGGCGAGGTCTGCGCGCACCTCGGGATCCCGCTCGAGGAGGCGCACCGCGCGGCGAACGACGCGGAGGCGACGGGCCGCGTGCTGCTCGCGATGCAGGAGCGGATGCCCGCGACGTACGGCGAGCTCATTCGCGTGCAGGTGCGCTACGCCGCGCAACAGGACGTCGACCTCGCCATCTGGCGAGGCCGCCGGTTCTGATCACTCGGCGAGCTTCGGGACGCGGAGCGCTTGGCCCACGACGCCGGCGCTCGTGAGCGCGATCGCCGCGACGACCGGCACGAGCGAGGCCCCGAACGTGAAGCAGAACGTCGCGAGGATCGAGGGGATCTGCGGCACCGCGGTGGTCAGCAGGAACACCCCGAAGGCGATCTGGAAGCGCCGCTCGCGCGTGCTCTGCGCGGCCTCGAGGGCGGCGATCCGCTTCTCGATGAGCCGGCGCTGGAGGACGAGGCCGAGCCCCGCGCCGAGCGCGGCCAGCCCCGCGAACCCCCACGCCACGGGCGTCAGCGTCGATCGGAGGAACTCGCGGATGAGCTCGAACTCGGGCGGGAACAGCAGCAGGCGCAGCCCCGTCTCGAGGCCGAGCGCGGCCGGCGCGGCGACGATCGTCAGCCACAAGAGCGTCGTCGACGGGCGCTTCTCGGCCATGCGCCGCGCAGGATAGCGCAGCCGCTCAGAGCACGGAGCCGGTCCACGGCGGCGGCGGCTCGGGCTCTGGGACGACCTCGGGGACGATCGGCGGCGGCACCTCGACGATCTCCGGCGGATCCACGGTCGGCGTCCACGCGGGCGCCATGCTCGGCGTCCACGCGCTGCCCTGCGTGGTGGTCGGCGGCGGATCGGGGTCGGTGGGGGGTCGCGCCGGTGCGCTCGGATCGCGGCGGACCTCGAGATCGGTCGCGAGCTCGATGCGATCGTTGCCGCTCCCGAGCCGGAAGAGCAGACGGTACGAGCCGGCGCGCTGGATCGTGGAGGTCGCCTCGTAGGCGGTGCCGTCGGCGACGAGCGCCGCGTCGATGGCCGCGCCCACCTGCCGGCCGCCGCGCTGGAGCACGAAGCGCGGGCTCGTGCGCGTGCCGACCTCGGTCCCCGAGTCGAGCACCGCGACGAGGGTGACCGGCTGGCCGGCGGTCACGAGCTGCGGCCGCGTGCGCACCCCGGGCGTCGGCGGCGGCGCCGGCGG
>JAYRVK010000532.1:0-6678 GCA_041918555.1 Sandaracinaceae bacterium | reverse complement strand
GTTTGGCGCGGGGCGCTCTGCGCGGCCATGTTGCTCGCGTGGCGCGAGTCGACCTGAGCCCGCTCGAGGCCGCCGAGGCGCGCCTCGCGCGGGCCTACGGCCTTCTCGGGACTCTCGATCCGGCGCGACACGCGGCCACCCCGCCGACGGCGCTGTTCCGCGCGCTCGCGCCGCGCTGCGCGGGCCCTCCGGGGATGGCCGAGGCCCTCGCGTCGGGCCTCGTGGCCCTCGCCGACGCGACGATCGAGCACTTCCCCGACAACTTGTTCTTCGACGTCGATGCGCTGGCCGCGGGCCTCGTGCGCGGCGCCCGCGACGCCGACGAGCTCACGCGCGCGTTCGACGTCGTCGTGAAGCTCCACGCCCGGTTCGGGTGCCACTCGTCGATCCGGTTCCGGTACGTCCACGACTTCACGTATGGCTTCGACTGGGCGAAGTGGGTGCGGCGCGATCCCGCCGCGCGAGCGGCGGTCGGGCCGTTCGATTCCGCTTCCCTCGGGGCGATGCTCGTGCGCGGCGAGGAGCTCCTCGGCCTCATCGCCGCCGACGACGCGAAGTATCCGCGCTTGTGCGACGAGAGACCGCGCAACCCGTTCGGCTTCTCGCGCGAGCCGGCGGACGAGCTCCGCCTGCACCGCGCGCTGGCGGCGGAGGGGCTGCTGCCGGTCGAGGCGTGGCGCATCGACGCCGTGCCGGTCTGGGATCGACCCTTCGCGGAGCTACGCGCCGAGCGCGCCGCGGACGCGAGGGTCTCCGAGGGCTAGGGCGATCGCCCACGTGACCTGGAGCACCGGGCTCGCTCCGGCCGCGAGCGCGACGAACGGGAGCAGCGGCCGATCCTCGCGCACGAACGCGGCCGCGGCCAGCGCGCACGCCGCGGGTGGACCGACGACGAGCGCGGTCCCCATCGGGCCGAGCGCGGGCCCGGTCCACGTCGCGAGCGCGAGCCCGAGCCCCACCAGCCCGAGGGCGTCCCGTCGCGCGCGCCCGAGGCCACGTCGCACGGGCCACGTGCGCTTCGCCGCGGCGCGGTCCGCGGCCAGGTCGGGGAGGGCGGTCAGCACGTTCGAGGCGATCCCGAGGATCACGAGCGCTCCGAAGACCTCGAACGGCGCGCTCGCGAGCTCGCCGGTCTGCGCGTACCAGCCGAGGAGGGGGAGCACGAGCCCGACCCCCAGGCCCTGCAGCACCTCACCCCCGCCGCGATAGGAGAGCCGGAGCGGTCGGAAGCTGTAGGAATGCAAGAGAAGTAGCGCGCTCGCCGCGAACGCGGGGAGAAGGGCTCGCTCGAGGAGCCCGCCGAGGATCGCCGCGCCCACGACGAGCGCAGCCGCCGCGCCGAGGGCTGCCGCGCGCAGCGCCCCCGCACGGATCCGGCCCTCCGGGATCACGCGCGAGCCCCCGCTGAAGATCGTGCGCGAGCTCCCCAGCGCGTCCGCGTCGCGGTCGGCGTAGTCGTTCGCGAACACGATCGCGAGGTGATCGACGACCCCGAAGCCGAAGGCGACGGCGGCGAGGGTCGGATCGAAGGCGCCCGTCGCCTCGAGCGCGAGCGCCTGCCCGAGCAGGATCGGCGGCGCGAGGTTGGCGTGCGCGAGCGGGCGCGCGGCGCGGAGCCACGCCCCGGCCGACATCAGCTCTCTTGTTGCTTCTTCTTGGAGGGTTCGCCGGGTAGGTCGTGACGCGCGGTGATCTCCTCCCAGGTCGGGAGGAGGTTGTCGCTCGACACGGTCAGCACGCGGAGGCGCAGGACGACGCGCGTGACGCTCGAGGTCTGGCTGAAGCGGACCTGACGGCCCTTGCTCTGCTCGAACACGGCCTCGGATCCGGGGCGCGGGAACGGGTGGCTGAGCTCCATGGACTCGCCGTCGCGGAGCTGGCCGCCGACGAGCCTCGCCCCGAGGAGCGCGTGGTCGGCGTGGGCGCGCCGCGTGTTCTGATCGATCACCGCGATGCACACGAGGCGCGAGTCGAGCGCGTAAATCGTGTTGCGGGTCCAGATCTCGACGAAGGTCCACTCGTGGTCCGGCAGCGGCGCGGTGCGGCGCTCGTGGATCAGATCGATGTCGACGGCGGGCTGGCCTCGGCGCAGGGGCCGGGCGACGCGCTGGTCGAGCTCCGCGCTCCCGGCGACGCGCGCCTCGACGTGTACGGACTCGGTGCGCTCCTCCTCGAACTGCGCCGGCTCGGGCTCGATGTCCTTCGCGACGACCTTGTTCGCGTACCCGCGGAACGTGTTGCGCTTGTCCCGGTCCATCGTCTTCGGGGGCTTCTTCTTGGGGGGCCGCTCCGAGTCCTCTCCCATGCGAACGGAGGCTACACGATCGCGGTTCTGTACGGGTGCGCATTTCGGTATTCTCGCGCTGCCGTGAACGCCAAGATCTGTCCGCGCTGCCAGACTCCGAATCCGCCGACCGGCCAGGCTTGCTACAACTGTGGGACGCCCCTCGCTGCACCGGGCTACCCGCAGCAGGGTTACCCGCCGCAGCAGCCGGGCTATCCGCCGCAGCAGCCGCCGGGCTACCCGGGGTCGCAGCCGGGCTACACCCCGCCGCCCGGCTCGCAGCCCGGCTACACGCCGCCCCCCGGCTCGCAGCCCGGTTACCCTCCCGGCGCGCAGCCCGGCTTCCACGCGCCGTCGCAGGCCGCCGCGCCGCAGCGGCCGATGCCGAAGGCGACGATGGCGATGAGCTCCGAGGACGCGATGGCCGCGCTCAGCATGGCGGGCATGTCGGCGCCCGGGCAGCCCTCGCCGGGCTCGCACGCGGGCACTGGCCAGGCCGTCGCCGGCGAGGTCACGGTCGGTCGCGATCCGTCCAACGTGATCGTGCTCGAGAACCCGGTCGTCTCGGCGCGGCACGCGAAGATCGCGCGCAACGCGCAGGGCGGACTCGTGGTCCAGGATCTCGGCTCGACCAACGGCACCTACCACCGCGGCGAGCGGATCCAGTCGCGCGTCGTCTCGCTCCAGGAGGACATCTACCTCGGCTCCGCGCCGCTGCGCATGAGCGACCCGCGGATCGCCGGGCTCATCATCGCGGTCAACCGGCCGCCGCAGCGCGGGCAGCCCTTCGTGCTCGGCAGCGATCCGAGCTGCGACGTCACGCTCCACGATCCCAACGTCGCGCCGCGGCACTGCCAGCTCACGGAGCTGCCGGGGGGGGGCTTCCAGGTCCAGGACATGGGCAGCCCGAACGGGACGGCGATCGACAACGCGTCGTTCCGGATCCAGACGGCGAACGCAAACGCCACGAGCACGCTGATGCTCGGAGGGTTCGCGCTCCCGCTCCAGCTCCTCGCGCGGATGGTCGAGGCGGCCAAGGGCGAGGGCTCGGTCATGCAGATGGCCGAGGCCGCGGTGCAGGGCCTCAACCTCGACAAGCCGGTGATCACGGTCGGCCGCGCGCCCGGCGCGGACCTCGTGCTCCCGCACCCGAGCGTCTCGGGGCGCCACGCGGAGATCCGCAAGCAGCAGGACGGCCGCTTCCAGATCAAGGATCTCGGCTCGACCAACGGCACCTACGTCAACGGCGTCCGGATCAGCACGCACATCGCAGGCCCCGGCGATCGCGTGACGGTCGGCGCGGTGACGCTGCTCCTCGGCGCGCGCGGCATCGAGGGTGCGCAGCGCGCCAAGGTGCGGCTCGACATCGTGCAAGTCGGCTTGCAGGTGAAGGACCGCTCCTCGGGCAAGCCCCGCAACCTGCTCGAGAACGTCAACATGTCGATCTTCCCGGGCGAGCTGATCGGCATGCTCGGTCCGTCGGGCGCGGGCAAGAGCACGCTGCTGATGACGGTGCTCGGGATCCTGCGCCCCACCGGCGGCGGCGTGCTGCTCAACGGGCGCCCGCTCTTCGAGCAGTACGAGGCGTTCCGGACGAACGTCGGCTACGTGCCGCAGGACGACATCGTCCACCCCGAGCTGACGGTGAAGGAGGCGCTGCGCTACGCGTGCAAGCTGCGCCTGCCGCGCGGCACCTCGAGCCAGCACATCGAGGAGTCGATCGACGCGACGCTCAAGGAGGTCGGTCTCTGGGATCAGCGGGACCTGCGCATCGGCAGCGCCGAGCAGAAGGTCCTCTCCGGCGGCCAGCGCCGCCGCGTGAACCTCGCCGTCGAGCTCGTCACCGATCCGTCGCTCCTCATCCTCGACGAGCCGACCTCGGGCCTGAGCTGGACCGACGCCGCGGACGTCATCTCGACGCTCCGGCGCCTCGCCGACAACGGCCGCACGATCGTCGTCACCATCCACCAGCCGGACTACCAGGAGTACGAGAAGTTCGACGCCGTGACGATCCTCGGCCGCGGCGGCAAGCTCCTCTTCTACGGCCCCGCGTCGCCCGACAGCTACGAGTTCTTCGGCGCCACGCCCGGCAAGCCGCGCGAGATGTTCGACCACCTCGAGCAGCTCCCCGCGGATCAATGGCGCGAGAAGTTCCACCAGAGCGAGACCTACCGCCGCTTCGTCGTGGAGCGCGCGGGCAACGCGCAAGCGCAGAGCGGCGGCGCGCCGCCCAAGCCCCGCGCGCGCTCCTCGATCCGGCAGTTCCCCGTGCTCCTGGGGCGCTCGTTCAAGCTCACGTTCCGCAACAAGACCGCGCTCGCGATGCTCGTGATCCAGGCGCCGCTCCTCGCGGTGCTGATCGGGCTCACGACGGGCGGCGCGACCGCGTTCCTCGTGCCCAGCTTTGGCTGCTCGACCCGCGAGGAGGCGGTCGATCAGTGCGCGGGGATCGACGATCGGTTGGCCTGTGATCCGGAGCGCCGCATGGCGATCGCGGCGCGGCTCCCCGACCTCGAGACGCCGCACGACGACGAGCGGGTCAAGGATCCACGGACCGCGCTCCTCGCGATGCTGATGGCGCTCTTCCTCCCGATGATCATCGCGAGCTCGAACGTGCTGGTCGCGGAGCGAACCGTCTACGAGCGCGAGCGGCTCGCGGGCCTGAACATCCTCCCGTACGTGATCGCGAGGATGACCGTCCTCTTCTTCCTGGGCGGGGTGGTGGTGATCCTCCACGTCCCGATCGCCTACTACATGTGCGATCTGAACGCGGCGAGCGGCGTCGACGGGATCGTGAACCTCGTGAAGTACATGTACGTCGGGTTCCTCACGACGAGCACCGCGGCCGCGATGGGGATGTCGCTGAGCGCGGCGGTGTCGAACCCCGTCACCGCGCTCTGGGGCATCAACTTCCTCGTGATCCCGCAGCTCCTGTTCGCCGGCTCGATCAGCCGCCTACAGGATCTCACGGCGCTCCTGAGCTGGCTCACCGCGACGCGCTTCGGCCTCGAGTCGCTCGCCTCGGTGGATCTGCGCGCGCGCGAGGAGCTCGAGGACTGCCAGGTCGAGCGCTACCTCGAGAACCTGCCGAACTACTTCAGCGATCCCGACTCTTTCGTCGGCGGCTTCGTGACCGACTTCCCGCTGGTCTTCGCGACGCTCGGCATGGGCGCGATCAGCTTCGGCGCGTTCGTGCTGACGACGTCGCTCCTCAAGCTCAAAGACAAGTAGCGCGCGCCGCGCGCCCGCTCACTCGCCCTCGACGTGGATCTCGGGGGCGACCGAGAGACGGGCGGCGCAGCGGCCCTCGTGGCAGAGGCACGCGCCGCCGCAGTCGAGCGTGCCGAACTGGCAGTCGGTGGTGCACATCACCTCCGCGCAGCTCGGTGCGTTCGCCTGCGCGACGCACGCGGCGGCGTGGCAGCAGCCCGAAGGGACGCAGTCGGCGTCGGTCTGACAGGGGTCTTCGCCGATCACGAGCTCGCCCGCCGGCGTCTCACCTCCCTCGGAGGGCGGGTCGTCGACGACGATGGGCTGCGCGGACGAGCCATCCTCGGACGTGCCGCACGCGGTGAGGGCGAGGGACAGGAGCGCGGTGACCAGGGCCTTCTTCATGCGGACCGCAGTCAAGCACGCGACACGGAACTTGACCGCTGCGCATCCGTCGAGTAACCCTTTGTCCCACCGTGTCAGGTGTTCAGGAGAGGAGCCGATCGATGCAGAAGCTGACCGAGCGACAGCAGGCGGTGCTCGAGTTCATCGTCGAGTCCATCCAGGACCGCGGCTACCCGCCCACCTTGCGCGAGATCGGCAACCACCTCGGGATCCGCAGCACCAACGGGGTGAACGACCACCTCCGCGCGCTCGAGCGCAAGGGCTACCTGACCCGCGAGGACATGAAGTCGCGCACGCTCCGGCCAACCGAGGGTGTGCACCGCGAGCGGCACGGCAGCGGCGCGACCGCGCTCGCGACCGCGCTCGACGAGGCGGACACGATCGAGATCCCGATCCTCGGCCGCGTGGCGGCGGGCCTGCCCCTCGAGGCGATCGAGGCTCCGACGGACTCGGTCCGGATCGATCGGATGCTCCTCGGGGCGAGCGGCGAGATCTACGGGCTCCGCATCGTCGGCGACTCGATGATCGAGGCCGGGATCCACGACGGCGACTATGTCTTCGTGAAGAAGCAGCTCGAGGCGCGGCGCGGGCAGATCGTGGTCGCCATGGTCGGTGACGAGGCGACCTGCAAGTACTACTTCCCCGAGGGCCATCAGGTGCGCCTCGAGCCCGCGAACGCGACGATGAAGCCCATCCTCGTGCCGCGGAGCGAGTGGCGCGAGACGCAGATCCTCGGGATCGTGGTGGGCATGTACCGCAAGATGTGAGGCACGGGCGGC
>JAYRVK010000531.1:0-2060 GCA_041918555.1 Sandaracinaceae bacterium | reverse complement strand
CGCGCGCGGCACCGGCTGCTCGCCCGGATGCAGCTCGCGCGCGACGAGCTCGGGCTCGTGCGCGTGGACGTGCAGCCGGGCGGCGCGGAGCTCCTCGTCGACGGGCAGCCCGCGGAGTACGAGGTCGGCGAGGGCGCGCTCTTGCTGCGGCCGGGGAGCCACCGGCTCGAGGCCCGGCTCGAGGGGCACGAGCCGCGCTACGCGATGGTCGCGGTCACCGCGGGGGGCGAGCACGCCGTGCACCTCGTGCTGCCCGAGGGCGCGCCCGATGCGCTGCGCCCGATGCCCGAGCCCTCGTACCGCCGATCCGGCCAGCGCTGGCTGACGGGCAACGCCGTCCTGATCGGGATCGGCGGTCTGGGCCTCGCGGCCGCGGGGAGCGCGGACGCGGGCGTGCCGGGGCTCGGCGAGTCGATGGGCCTGCAGCTCGGGCTCTCGTTCGGGCTCGTGCTCGGGGCGAGCCTGAACCTGGCCGCGTCGGCGGCGTTCGATCCCCACGGCGACGGGTGGCTGTTCCTCCCGCGGATCCTGGTCGTGCCGCTCCTCGCGGGGGTGGCGCTCGGCCTGGGCACCGCGCTCTGGTTCGACGACTCGTGCCAGGAGGACGACGAGGAGTGCGCCGTCGATCCCGAGACGACCCGCGACGTGGCGGGCGCGACGGGCACCGTGATCGGCGTCGCGATCGCGACGCTCGCGAACGTCGGGCTCGGCGGGCGCGACACGCCCATCGCCATCGGGCTCGGGATGGCCTTCGCGGGGCTCGGGATCGTCGAGCTGGCCTTCGCGATCGAGGCCGCGAGCGCTTCGGGCGCGCTGCGGGCCCAGGGCGACGCGCTCGGCGGCCCGGAGGGCGCCGCGCTCCACGGACAGGCGGCCGCGCGCGACGCGCTCGGGCAGGTGTCGGCGGGCCTCGCGATCGGGATGGGCGCGCTCGCGATCTCGACGTTCGCGCTCGGGCTCGCGGGAGAGCCGGACACCCTGGACCTCACGGTATCGGCGGGGCCCGGTACGCTGAGCATCTCCGGCGCCTTCTGAGCGCGGGTCGCGGTACCCTGTCGGCGTGAGCGACGCGCTGTCGACCCACAGCTTCGGTCGGATCGAGCCCGAGCGTCTGCTCGACACCCACCTCGCGCGGGTGCTCTTCGCCGCGCAGAAGGAGCGGCGGAGCGGGGTCCTCACGATCGACGAGGGCGAGCTCACGATCCACGTCCACCTCACCGACGGGGTCGTCACCTACGTCGACCGCGGCGCGCTCGCCGAGACGCTCGGGCGCCTGTTGATGCGCCAGGGCGTGATCGATCGGGACGAGTACGGCCTCATCCTCGAGCAGATGGCCGAGCCCGCCGACGGCGAGGCGGAGGTGCGGCGCTTCGGCGACGTCGCGATCCAGCTCGGCATGCTCACCGAGGACGAGCTCGAGGACGCCCTGCGGATGCAGGTCGCCGAGAAGCTGCAACACGTCTTGACACTCGATCAGGGCTTCTGGCGCTTCGACGGAGCGCTGCCGCCGGTCGCCTCGCGCTTCCCGATCGCGTTCGAGCCGACGCTGCGGACGGCGCTCATGGAAGACCCGCAGTCGTACCGGTGGCCCGGGCTCCTCGTGGCCAAGCGCACGCGGCGGATGCGCCTCAAGGCCGACCCCGACGCGATCGCGGCGCGCTTCGCGCTCACCGAGGAGGAGCAGCGCGTCGTGCGCGCGATGGACGGTCGGCCGCTCGCCGATCTGCTCGCGAGCCGCGTGCTGCCGCCCGAAGAAGCGGGCGTGGTGGTCGTGCTCCTGCTCTTCGCGGAGCTGCTCGATCTCGAGGCGCCCGCGAGCCAGCGCCTCGATCAGCAGGAGACCGCGGATCTGCGGCGGCGGCTGCGGCAGCGCGCGCAGGATGGCGGCACCGAGGAGATGGACGCGGTCTCCATCGCGGTGGAGGTGCGCGAGGCCCACGAGGCGATCCTCGAGCGTGAGCGCGCCGAGTCGCGCGCGCTGGCCGAGGCGGACGCGCTGACCCGCGCCGAGGCGGAGGCCAAGCGCGCGGGCGAGGCCGCGGCGGCGCGGATCCGCGAGG
>JAYRVK010000530.1:0-3124 GCA_041918555.1 Sandaracinaceae bacterium | reverse complement strand
CGCTGAGTGTCTCGAGAGGGCTGCGCGCCCCCCTCTCCCCCGCGCGCGAGGCGCGCGCGGGGCCCCGCGCGCGCCAGTGTCGTCTCACGCGGTGTTCCGCCGCCGCGATCCCAGGCTCCTTCGTGAGCGGACCGTGCTGCTCCACGCCCGCGGGCCCGAGCTGGCCGACGGGCCTCGGCCGGACCAGCACGAGGGCCACGAGGAGGTGGTGCGTGCGGCGGGGATGCACGGCCCGGCCGTCGCGGTTCACGACATCGGCACGAGCCGCACGCGGCCCCGCGCGCCGGGCGTCTTCTCGATCGCGCCCACGCGGTAGCGCGCGCCGTCGATGGTGAGCTCGCTCCCCACGAAGACGGCGTGCCGGTCGCCCTCGAGCGCGACGATCGCGCTCATCGCCTCGCCGCCGTCCCGAGCGCGCGGCCACAGGTTCGCGCAGCCCACGCGGGCGCCGCCGACGCGGACCATCGCGCCCTCCCGGAGCTCGACCTCGGATCGATCCACGCGCGGACGATAGCGTGAGCCGCGGGCCGGGCGGCGTGCATCCCCGCCGCATGAAGGCGCCGCGCCTCTCCGCGGTCGGGCTCGCGCTCGGCCTCGTGATCGTCCCCGCGCTCGTGCGCTCGCGAGAGGCCGAGTTCCACGCCGCCGAGCGCCGCCAGCTCCTCGCAGTGGGCCGGGATCGGCGCGGGAGCGCGCCTCGTGTGAGCGCCCTCGCGGGGCGGCGCGTCGTCACGGGCGCGAACACGGGCGTGGCCGCGCCACCGCCGAGGCTCTCGCGGCGCGCGGCGCGCGGGTGGTCCTCGCGTGCCGGAGCGCGGAGCGGGCTCGCGCCGTGCTCGACGCGGTGGGCGCGAGCGGGGAATTCGTGCCGCTCGATCTCGCTCGCTCGCTCGCGAGTGTGCGCGCGGCCGCCGCGCGGATCGCACCGGCGCCGGTCGACGCGTTGATCCTCGACGCCGCGGTGGCCGGCGCGCGCGGGCACACCGAGGACGGCTTCGAGATCGCGTTCGGGGCGAGCTACACGGGTCACTTCGTCTTGACACGCCTGCTCGAGCCGCGCTCGCGCCGCACGCGCGCGTGGTGAGCTTCGGCCCGGGGGCGCACGAGGCGCGCGCTCGACCTCGAGGCGGCGCGCCGCTCGACGCGCTCGCGCACGGGCAGCGCCGAGCACGCCGTCAGCGAGCTCGGGTGAGGCTCTTCGCGGCCGAGCTCGCGCGGCGCTTCGAGGGCACGGCACGCCGCAGCCTCGCCGCCTCGCCGACCGAGGGCGCGCAGCCCTCGCTCTACTGCGTCGAGGATCCTCGCGCCCGGAGCGGCGGGCTCTACGACGCGCGCGGCGAGCGGGCGCTGAGCGCGCTCGCGCGCGACGCCGACCTCGCCCGCGCGCTCTGGGTCGCGAGCGAGGAGTGGGCAGCGCTCGGGTGATCGGCGTGCAGTCCGCTGCCCGAGCCGCGCGTGCGGCCCGTCGTCGCGGCCCCCGCGCGGGGTGGCCTCGGGGTTGCTGTGGACCGCGGCATGATTCGCCCGCTCTGCACCATCGTCCTCGCCCTCGGACTCTTCGCGCACGCGCCGCGCGCGCAGGCCCAGGGCTCGCTCCGGCTCGAGCTCCCGGCCGACGCGGCGACGCCGAACGCCCTCCGCGCGCGCGCGACCGCCGCGCCGTGCACGACCCGCGGCGCGTGCCTGCGCCGCGAGCACGACGCGATCGATCTCGACGGCGCCGCGGCGCTCACCCTCGCGAGCGCCCCCCTCGCGATCGGCGCGGGGGTGCTCGGCTTCGTCTCGATGCTCGCGGTCGGCTACGCCGAGGGGGAGGACGAGGCCCTGTGGACGGGGCTCGCGATCGGCTCGCTCGTCGTCGGGGCGCTCGCGATCGTCGGCGTCGTCTACGGCGCCGTGGCGTGGGCGCGCGGAACGCGCCGACGCGCGCGGATCACCCGCGAGCTCGAGGCGCCCCTCTTCGTCCCGTTCGTCGCGCCGTCCAGCGAGGGCACCTCCGCGGGGGTCGCGATCGCCGGCCGGTTCTGAGGGGCTGTCACGCGCGTGGAGCACCCTGCCGCGCGGTCCGTCCAGTCGACGTGACAGGTGCGCCGCGCGGCGGCCGGAGGCATGCTGGATCGAGCCTTGCTCTTCTCGACGGTGAGAGGAGACGAACATGATTTCTGCTCGATCGATTGGCTTCCTTCCCGCGGTCCTGATCGCGCTCGCGCTCGCGGGCTGCGTCGCCCCCGTCACCGCGATCAACCCGCTCACCGGCGAGCGGCGCTCGTTCGAGTCCGAGGCCGACGTGCCGTCGGGCTGGATCGTCTGCGCCTCCGAGGACGCGTGCCCCGCGGTGCGGCCCTGCGCCGAGCTGGACGAGAGCTCCTGCCTGTCGCGCGCGGACTGCAGCCCCGTCTACGTCGGTATCGGCGCGTACCCGCGCGAGTGCGACTCTCCCGAGCCGCCGCCGATCTGCAGCGGCGAGGGCTTCGCGGGCTGTACCGACGCGTCCCCGACCTGCGACCCCGCGTCGTGCGGGCCGGCGCCCCTCGCGCCCTCGTACGTGTGCCGCGACGGCTCCGTCGGCGGCCCCACGGGTCGCTGCATCGCGTCGGCCGACGGCACGTGCGGCTGGGAGATCCGCGAGTGCCCGCTGCCGCCGCCGGAGGAGTGCACGCCCGAGGAGTGCGGGCCTGCGCCCGGGGCCCCGTCCTACGTCTGCGCGGATGGCACGATCGGAGGCAACACGGGCCGCTGCCTGCGCCACGATGACGGGAGCTGCGGCTGGGAGCTCCGCGACTGCCCGCCCGAGGTGTGCGCCGAGATCCCGATGTGCGATCTGCTCTGCCCCGCGGGCACCATGAACCCCATCGACGAGCAAGGCTGCGTGCACACGTGTGAGTGCGTGCCCGCCGAGTGCAGCGATGCCGAGTGCGGCCCGGCCCCCGGCGCTCCGGCGTACATGTGCCCCGATGGCTCGATCGGCGGGAACATCGGGCTCTGCGAGCGCAACGCGGACGGCGTGTGCGGCTGGGTCTTCCGCGCGTGCCCACCCGAGGAGTGCGCGGAGGCCGACTGCGGCGAGCCGCTCGATGGGCCTGTGATCATGTGCGCCGACGGGTCGATCGGAGGCAACACGGGT
>JAYRVK010000529.1:0-1794 GCA_041918555.1 Sandaracinaceae bacterium | reverse complement strand
GAGCTTGTACTTCCCCTCGAGCGACGCGACCGTGATCTCGATCCCCACGATCCCACGCGCGATGTTCTCGAAGAGCCCGGGCTTCAGCGCGTCCGGCGACCATCCGCTCGGGCCTTCGAAGCGCGCCGCGAGCGCCCGCAGGATCGCGAGCGACTCCGCGGGCTCCGTCGCGCGCGCGGGCCCCGACGCGTGGACGACCGCGTAGTTCCAGGTCGGCACCTGCTGGTCCGGGTGCTCGTACCAGGTCGGCGACACGTAGGCGTGCGGCCCGCGGAACACGACGGTGAGCGGCTCGCCGCGCTCGGCGCAGCGCGCAAGGGGATTTGCGCGCGCCACGTGGGTTCGCACCACGAGGCCTGCCGGGGAGTCTTCGAGGGTGGCGGGGAGGTGGGCGATCTCGGGCGAGGGGCCCGCGGCGACCACGATCGCAAACGGATGCGCGTCGGCGAGGGCGCGCGCGCGGGCGGCGTCGTCGTCGCGGAAGAGGGGCGGGTTGTACACGCGGGGACTCTAGCGTGGGCCCACGCGCGCACGATCCCGACTGCGAGGCTCGCATCGCCTCCGTTATGCTCGGGACCGCCGAGCCGGCGGTGGAGCCCGGGAGGCTCACGCCGTCTTTCGGCGAAACGTGGTCGCGGACGGTCCGATAGGGGGGTGAGATGGTGAGCGGACCCGATCGAGCCCCTGGCACAGCCGCGCCGGGGCCGGCGAGCGCCGAGGATGTGTGCGAGGTGCTCGACGATGCCCTGCTCGAGATCGCAAGGTCCAAGGCCGATCCCCCGCGGCGTCGCGCGCTGGCCGAGCTCGTGGTCGACGCGCTCCGCGCGGTCTACGCGGCCGTCGCCGCATCCCACGATGCCGAGGGCTACCGCGACGCGATGGTCGTCGCGTCGATGCAGCTCGAGGAGGCCCTCGGAGCAGCCTCCTCGCTGGTAGGCGACCCCGAAGTTGCGCGGGCCTCCGAGCGGCTCGCGCTCGCCATCGAGCTCGCGTCGCGGAGCCCGCTCCCCGTTCGCGCGTGGCGCCTCCCCGGCTCCGCTGCGCGCGGAGGCCGACTGCCCGCGAGCGTCGGTGCGCCCCGTCTCCTCGATCCAAGTCGCGAGGTCGTGTCCCCGGTCGTCCCTCTCGCGCTCGCTACCGTCGAGCCCGTCCTCGCGGAGAGGCAGCCGAGCTCGCTCGCCCCGATCGCCAGCCTCGAGGAGCTGGATGCGCTGGTGGCCCACGCCGAGTCCTTCCCCTCGTCGCTCACCCCGATCTCCGTCCGCGCGAAGCCGACGCCGAAGCGCGTGCTCGCAGTCGTGTCGGCCACCGATTCGCTGGTTCGCACCGCGCGCATCCTAGCGGAGGAGCTGGGCGTTCTGGCCGGACAACGGCGACCGGCGTCGGACCGAGGGTGGGGGAGCCAGGCTCGCTACGAGGCCCGCCTCCTCGCTCGCGTCGACGCGCTCGTAGCCTGCGGTGAGCACGTCCTCCCGGAGTTGGTCCGCAGTCTCGAGGACCGGCCGGTGCCCGACCCCGAGCTGACCTGGGCCCTGGTGTTCTTGCATGGGGTGATCGCCGGGGACGATTCCCTCGACGAGGCCCTCCGTCTCGTGCGCGCCTCCGACCTCGACCCTCCCGGCCCGCGCGACGCCGTGGTGGACGCACTCGCGCTGCTCCCGACGGCGCGTGTCGAGGGGCGCCTTCGGCCGTGGTTGAGGCACGTCGATGCCCGCGTTCGCTTCGTCGCGGTCGCCGTTCTCGGCCGCCGCGGTGGGCTCCTCTCCGACGAGCTCGCGATGGCCGCGTCGGACG
>JAYRVK010000528.1:0-10125 GCA_041918555.1 Sandaracinaceae bacterium | reverse complement strand
GCCCGAGGCCTTCGACGTCGTCGTGTTCGAGCCCGACGCGCGCCCGGTCGCGCTCACGGTCTCGGGCTACGCGCTCGCGCACGTGCAGCGCGAGCCCGTCGCCGGCTGGCACGTCACCTTCTTCCACTTCGGTCGCGACGGAGCGGCCCCGAGGAGCCCGAGATGAGCATCGACGCGCTGCGCACCCCCGACGACCGGTTCGAGGCCCTCCCGGGCTACGACTTCCCGCCGCGCTACGTCGAGCTCGACGGCCTGCGGATGCACTACCTCGACGTCGGCCCGGAGGACGCGGAGCACGTGTACCTGTGCCTCCACGGCGAGCCGACGTGGGCCTACCTCTACCGCAAGATGATCCCGGTCTTCGTCGCGGCGGGCGGTCGCGTCGTCGCGCCGGACTTCTTCGGCTTCGGCCGCTCCGACAAGCCCGTCGACGACGCGGTCTACACGTACTCGTTCCACCGGCGGAGCCTCCTGTCGTTCCTCGACGCGGTGGGCCTCGCGCGCTTCACGCTCGTGGGCCAGGACTGGGGCGGGATCCTCGGCCTCTCGCTCCCGCTCGACGTCCCCGAGCGCATCGCGCGCCTGATCGTGATGAACACCGCGCTCCCGACCGGCGAGCACGAACCCGGGCCCGGCTTCCTCGCCTGGAAGCAGTACGTCGCCGAGAACCCCGAATTCGGCGTAGGTGCGCTCATGCGCCGCGCGGTCCCCGGGATCACCGAGGCCGAGGCCGCGGCCTACGAGGCCCCGTTCCCCGACCCGCGCTTCACGGCGGGGGTCCGCCGCTTCCCCGCGCTCGTCCCCATCACCCCCGCCATGGAGGGCGCCGCGGAGTCCAAGCGCGCGGCCGCGTGGTGGGCGAGCGAGTGGAGCGGCCCCACGTTCATGGCCGTCGGGGTGCAAGATCCCGTGCTCGGTCCACGCGCGATGAAGGCCCTGCGCCGCGTGATCCGCGGTTGCCCCGAGCCGCTGATGCTCGAGGATGCGGGGCACTTCGTGCAGGAGGCCGGCGACGCCGTCGCGCGCGCGGCCCTCGAGGCCTTCGCGAAGACCTGATCGATTCTCGGCTTGCCATCCGCGCCCGCGGGCCCGACGGTCGCGGTCCAGAGGAGGAGGCGACGTCATGGCGCTGCGGTATCGGCTGCTCGGCAAGAGCGGCCTGAGGGTCTCGGAGATCTGCCTGGGCACGATGAGCTTCGGCAACGCCTGGGGCTTCGGCGCCGACGAGGCGGAGAGCCACCGCGTGCTCGACGCGTACGCCGAGGCGGGCGGCAACTTCCTCGACACCGCGAACAAGTACCACGGCGGCGAGACCGAGCAGATCGTGGGGAGCTGGCTCGCGCGGGCGGGCCGCGATCGGCAGGTCGTCGCCACGAAGTACACGCTCGCGATGGACCACTCCGATCCGAACGCGGCGGGAAACCAGCGCAAGAACCTCGTGCGCGCGGTGGAAGCGAGCTTGACGCGCCTGCGCACCGACTACCTCGACCTGCTCTGGGTCCACGCGTGGGACGACTACACGCCGTTCGAGGAGACGATGCGCGGGCTCGACGACCTCGTGCGCGCCGGAAAGGTCCTGTACGTCGGGGTCAGCGACACGCCGGCGTGGATCGTCTCGGCGGCGAACGTCGCGGCGGAGCTCCGCGGCTGGACCCCCTTCGTCGGGCTGCAGATCGAGTACAGCCTCATCGAGCGCACCGTCGAGCGCGAGCTGCTCCCGATGGCCGACTACTTCGGCCTCACGGTGGTCGGGTGGGCGCCGCTCGGCGCCGGCGTGCTCACCGGCAAGTACACGCGCGAGGGCGGCGGCGAGTCGCTCCGCAAGGCCGCGAACGAGGCGCGCGGCCGGACGAGCGAGCGCGTGCTCGGGATCGCGCGCGCCGTCGACGCGGTCGCCGACGAGCTCGGCGCGACCTCCGCGCAGGTCGCGCTCGCGTGGGTCCGCGCGCAGGGCTACGGCTTCGTCCCGATCGTCGGCGCCCGTAGGGTCGAGCAGATCACCGACTGCCTCGGCGCCGCCGAGGTCGAGCTGTCCGTCGAGCAGCGCCTCCGGCTCGACGAGGTCAGCCGGGTCCCGTCGCACTTCCCGCAAGGCTTCTTGTCGTCGAACGCGGTGATGGATCTGGTGAAGGGCGAGGTCCGGACGCGCATCGACGGGCGCCGTGCCCGGCACTGACCGAGCTCAGCGCTTGATGAAACCGGCGATCGAGCGGGCTCGATCCCCGATCGGCGGCGGGACGGAGGGGTCGACCCGGACCTCGATCACGCAAGGTTCCTTGGCGCGCAGCGCCTCGCGCGCGATGGACTGGAGCTGGCCCGGGCGGTCGACGACCCAGGCGCGCAGGCCCATCGCGCGCGCGATCGCGGCCACCTCGATGGGGCGCCGGTAGCGCACGCACTCGAGCGGCTGCATGCGCCCGACCAGCCGGCTGCCGTGGTACGTGATCCCGTGCATCTGGTTGTTCTCGACGATCCAGATCACGGGGACCCCGTACTCGGCCGCGGTGAGGAGCTCCATCCCGTTCATCGTGAAGCATGCGTCGCCGACGATCGCCACGACGGCTCGCCCCGGCTCCGCGAGCGCCGTGCCGATCGGCGCACACGTCCCGTGGCCCATCGAGCCGAAGCCGAGGTTGAGGACGAAGCGCTGCCGCTCGCGGATGCACAGGTGATGGACGTTGAAGAGCATGTGCCCGCCGATGTCGCTGTAGATGATGGCGTCGTCGGGGAGCACCTCCTCGAGATCGCATCGCCACCGCGGCGGGGTGAGGGGCGTTCGGTCGCTGACCCGGAGCTCCGCGTCGCCGTAGCGCGAGGGGCCTCTCCGCGGCGGCGCGGCCTGGTCCCACGTGCTCCGTGCTCGCGCGCCCTCTCGGATGAGGCGGTGCACGTGGTAGACGAGCTCGACGAGCACGGTGTGCGCGTCGCCGATCAGCGGGACCTCGGCGGGGTAGCTCCGTCCGATGCGGTCGACGTCGATGTCGATCTGGATCAGCGCGTGCGAGGGTCGGAGCGACGGCTGCCAGTTGAGCGTGGTGGTCTCGTTGAGCGAGGCACCGACGGTGAGGAGCACGTCCACGTCGTCGCCGAGCGCGACCTCGCGGGCCTCGGCGTGACCCGCGAATCCGAGGACGCCGAGGCTGAGGGGGTGGTCCTCCGGGAACACGCCCTTGCCGCGCGGCGACGTCGCCACCCGCGCCGGGAACAGCTCCGCGAGCGACCGCAAGGGCTCTTGCGCTGCTCCGGCCGCGACCCCCGCACCGGCGAGGACGAGCGGGCGCTCGGCACCGAGGAGCAGCTCGGCGCCGCGTTGCACCGCGGAGCGATCGAAGGTCTGCGTCGCCGGGCGATACGTGCTCGGTTCGAACCACGCCTCCTCGAGGTCCTTGCCCCAGAGGTCCACGGGGACGTTGAGATGCACGGGGCCCGGGCGGCCGGTGAGCGCGAGGCGCAGGGCCCGGCGGAGGTGGCGCGACATGGTCTCCGGCGAGGTGACCATCGCGGAGTACTTGGTCACCGGCCGGAACATCTCGACGATGTCGATGTCCTCGCGAGTCGTCTCCTGGGCGGCGCCGAGGCCCAGAGCGTGGCTCGCCGCCTGGCCGGTCACGACCAGCATCGCGACTCCGTCGGCGAACGCGCACGCCACCCCGGTGAGGAGGTTCGTCGCCCCGGGGCCGGAGGTCCCGGCGCACACCGCGAGGCGGCGCCCGACGCGCGCGTATCCGTCCGCCATGAAGGCCGCGCCCTCCTCGTGCTTCGAGACGACGAGCTGCATGCGCTCGTCGTACTCGACCGCCTCGAAGAACGGGTGGAGGAGGCCCCCCGGCACGCCGAAGACGACGTGCGCCCCCTCGGCCGCGAGGTACTCGAGGAACACGTCGACGACGCGCGTCATCGCTCGTGCAGCTTTCGAATGGTCACGACGTCCGCGAGCCGCGGCGGCGCCGGCCGCGGCGGCGCGGACGTGCCGGCCGGAGGCTCGAGGGGGAAGTGCGCCCAGAAGGTGGTCCCGGCGTCGAGCTTCGACATCACCTCGAGCTTCCCACCGATCTGGGCGAGCAGCTGCACCACGACCGAGAGGCCGACCCCGAGGCTCCGCTCGGCGCGGGGATCGGGGCGCCCCGGCTCGAAGATCCGCGCGATGCGGTCCGGCTCGATGCCGAAGCCGGTGTCCGAGACCTTGAGCGTGAGGAAGCCCGGCTTGCCGTCGATCTCGATCACGATGCTCCCGCGCGCGGTGTACTTGGCCGCGTTCGAGCAGAGGTTGTCGGCGACCCGCTCGAAGACCAGCCGGTCGGTGACGATCCGCTCGGGGGCCTCGCGGCGCCGGAACACGCTGACGCTCAGGGGCTTGCCGAACGCGAGCGCCTGGACGCGCCGGCGCAGCACGTCCACCCACGGCGCGATCTCCATCGGCTCGGGCGCGAGCGGGATGAGCGCGTGGTCGGGCCCCACGGACCTCCGGAACTCCTTGACGAGCCGCTCGATGCTCGCGATCCCCGCGTCGGTGTCCGCGAGCGCCTCCTCGGTGAGGGGAGAACGCACGCGCAGCTCCTGCCGCAACAGATCGTGGCTCAGCCGCATGATGTGCACGGGCCCCTGGAGATCGTGCGAGACGCCCACCAGCGTCGACAGGCGCGCCTCGCCGTACTGTTGGACGCGCTCGAGCAGCTCTTCGAGCTGCGCCGTTCGCTCGCGGACCTGCTCCTCCATGAGCCGTCCCCATTCGCGCTGGCGCTGGTGGAACGCGACGATCTCGCGCCGCGCCTCGCTCTCGTCCCGCGCGAGCGCCTCGAGCGCGCTCTGGACGGACAGCCCGTGCGCGACGTTCGCGGCGGAGGTCCGACGGAGCTCCCGCAGCGCCGCCGCGAGCGCGAGCACGACGGGCAGCGACGCCAAACCGAGCGACGGGTCCACGCCGGCGAGCGCGAGGCCGTACGCCGCCGCCCCACCGATCGCGGCGCCGGACGCGATCGGGAGCCACCGGTTGCGCGCGTAGAAGCGCAGGTGGTACTCGCAGCACGGGTCGCCCCGGGCCATGCACGCGCGCTCCTCGAGGAGCGCCGGCGGCAGGCCGAGGAGGCGCGGGACCTCCGAGGTGGCGGCGACGCGCGTCAAGCAGAGCTCCCGGCTCTCGAGCGCGGGTGCGTCGCTATGGAATCGCAATATTACTTGCGTACGGGACGACGCGCCGAACTCGCACCGGCTCACGTCGGAGAACAGGTGGACGGTCCGCGCCATCGCGCGGAAGAGGATCGGGGGGGTCGCGAGGGGCAGGATCCAGACGAGCGGTCCGTACCCCTCCCGGATCCGGTGTGCGGCGGCGATGAGGAACTCCGCCTCGCTCGCGCACAACGCGCGGACGGAGGCGAGGAGGGCGACGGCCGACTCCTGGGTCACCCACTTCGACGCGTCGAGGGGGACCGCCGGGTCCACGCCCGCCCGCTCGCAGATCGCCTCGTACTGTTCGCGGCCGTGGGTGTCGATCACCCAGGTGCAGGGGGACCACAGCGGCCGCACGCTCAGGCTCGGGCCCGCGCCGCGGGAGCGGCTCACGGCGCACCCCCGCTCGCTCGCGGCGAGCGCCGCGGGGGCGCGCCGACGTACTGGACGGCGTCGAGCGGGAGGGCCCGCAGGGCGGCCGGGCGGAGCGCGGCTGCCTCGTAGGCGTTGCCGAGGATCTGAGGCTCGAGCAGCTCGTACAGGATCGCCTCGAGCCGGCGGCGGTCGAGGCCCAGGTCGAGCCCGATCGCGGCCAGCCCGATCGCCATGTTGGGCTGCCGCCCCGTCTCGCGCGTGATCGCGGCCGCACCCTCGCGGGCCGCAAGATAGTGCGTTCGATCCTGGTAGCCGTGCCGGCGCGCCGCCTCGTCGATCAGCGCGAGCCGCTCGTCGACCGAGCGGCCGCCCCCGCCGGCCACGCCGAAACCGAACACCACCTCGCCCGCGGCCGCGCGCGCGCGGATCCACGTCACCGCGCGGTCGGGGAAGCCCTTCGGATCCTCCTCGCGCAGGGCCGCGAGCGCGCGCACCGTGTCGAACGCGGCCGCGCCCGCCCAGGGCCCCATGCGGCACTCCGTCAGCATCGCTTGCACGGCCGCGCCGGCGGCGCCGACGTCGCCATACGCGCCGATGAGCCACGCGATCTTGAGCGGCCAGATCCGCGGATCCGGCGCGGTCGCGGCGACGAGCACGTCGTCGAGGAACGCCGCGTCGGCCGCGTCGAGGGGCGGCGCGTCGAGGACGCGGGCGAGGAGCCCCCAGCGCGTGGTCCGACCGAAGAGCTCGTCGCGCACCGACGCCCCGCGCACGAAGTTCTGTCCGAACCCCGCCGCGCCGATGCTCGTGCGGATGGGCTCGAGCGCCATCAGCTCCCGCCCCCGACGAGCTCGAACGGCGGGAGGCGGATCGGGTACGTGCCGAGCGCGCCGTCCTCGTGGCTCATCGCCTCGGCGACCGCGATCGGCCAGCGCGCGAGCGACCACGCCATCTCGATCTGCCACGCCTCGCGCAGGCCCAGGTCGAACATGGCCGCGACGATGGCGGCCTCGTGGTCCAGCGCCGCGTCGCGCGGATCGACCGCCGCCCCTGCGCTCCGCAAGTCGTCTTGCAGTCGGGCCGTCGCGCCGGAGGCGCCGCCGATCGGCGCGGGCCCCGGCCGACCGTCGCGGAGCCACGCGAGCAGCGGCGCGAGCGTCTCCGAGCGTGCGCGCGACTGCTCGGTCAGCCCGATCGCCGCCACGGCGGCCACCCCCGAGGGACGCGCCGAGCACAGCCGCGCCAGCACCGCCGCGTGGCTGGGCGCCTCGCCGACGGCGATGCCGCACGCGTGGATCAAGAGGACCTCGAAGGCCCTCCCGGCCTCCCGGTTCGGCGGCGCGCCGGTGAGCGCGAGGAGCACGACCTCGGCCAGTCCGTAGTGCCGCGCGAGGTCTTGGTGGAGCTCGAAGCCGTGCAGCAGCGGCTCCTCGCCGGGACGCACCACGTGCGCGGTCAGGTGCTCCGGCACGCGCATCTCGTCGATGGGGGAGGTGATTCGTGCGGCTGCTGCTTCGTCGCGCATGGAGGGGTTCAGAGCGGACGATTACTGTAGACCGGTACCCGTCCCGTGCGAAGCGCGGTTCGTGTGACGACTCGAGCGGCTCATGGGTGGCGGACCATGCCGACCGCCACGAGCTCACGCATCAGCTGGCGCTCCAGCGGCGTCATCGCGGCCATCAGCTCGCGGGCCGGCCGGCCGTCCCCGGTGCACGCCTCGAGCACGCGGCGGCCGACCGCCTCGCTCGGCGCGCGGACGAGCCGTGCTCCGTCGTCGAAGTACCAGCAAGGAACGGGCTCCTCGTACATGGGCGGGAGCTCGAGGTCCGGGCGCAGCGGGTCCTCCCAGTAGCGCGCGACGGGGGAGCCCGGCCGGGGCGCTTCGCCGGGTCGGTACGTGCCGCGGCTCTGTCCCACGCCCGCGCTGAGCCCCGGCCGGAACCGCACCCGGGCGTCGAGCACGAGCGGAGCGTCCTCCGTCGCGCCCACGGATCTGCGCAGCTCGGCGATGGGTCCGGTGGAGAGCAGCGTCTCCAGGTCGTCGACGTCGCGCGTCAACACCCGGACGAGATCCGGGCTCACCGCGGTGTCGACCACGGCCTGGAACGCGGCGGCCTGGAGGCCGGCGACTCGGGTGACCGACTTGCGTCGCCAGTAGACGCTGTCGGGGTGGGCCTCGGCGATCGCGTGGTACCACTGGTCGATCACGAGGGCGAAGCTGCTGCCCAGGCGGTGCCAGCTCGCGTCGTAGTCGCGCCAGAGATCGCGGCACTCGTCGGCGCTGCGCGTCCCGCCGAGGGCCTCGCGGATGAGCAGCGAGGCGCCGGCGGCCTCGTGCACGGCGAACGCGACGCCCGAGGAGAACAGCGGGTCGACGAAGAACGCGGAGTCCCCCAGGAGGATCCACCCCTCGTCGAAGTCGCAGAAGCGCTCGCTGACCATCGAGTAGTTCGTGGCGACGTGCACCTTCTCGTCGATCGGGGTCGCTTCCGCGATGAGGTCGCGCAGCAGCGGGACCTTCTGGGCGTGCACCAGGAGCGCCCGGCTGCTCCGCCGCACGTCGGCGTTGCCTTTGAGCTGGGCAGGGTCGGTGACCGTGCCCAACGAGTGGGTCACGACCCGCTCGCCGTTCACGATCTTCGGAACGGGGATGTACCAGTACCAGCCGTCCTCGAACGCGAAGCTGCCGATGGGCGACAGATCCGGCTCGCGGAAGAAGTTCCATTCACCGGGAAGCGTCTGGGGCGACCTCCCACCCAGGACGTGAGTCCAGAGCGCGACGTTCTCGAATTGAGAGAGGTGGGACTTGAGCTCCCCGGTCACGAGGGAGGTCTGGCGCCCGGCCGCCTCGACGAAGATGCGCGCCGCGAGCCGCGTGCCGTCCGAGAGCGTGACGTCGAAGCCCCCGCCCGACCTCCGGTGCGCCGCGGTCACCGCGACCGGCATGCGCACCTCGGCGCCGAGCGAGCGCGCGTGGTCGAGGAGGATCGCGTCGAAATCCGCCCGGTTGCAGTGGATCGCCCACCGATGGACGCCGTCCACGAGGTGATGGTGGTGTTCGAAGAGCGTCGCCGCCGGGCGCTCCGGGTTCCACGCGTAGAAGCCACCGTACTTCTTCACCCAGCAGCCGCTCTCGAGCACGGGCGCGAGCGCGCCGCTCGCCTCCAGCGCGGGGATGACCCGGTAGGAGAAGGACTCCCCGATCCGGTCGCGCGGGAACTGCGCTTTCTCTACGATGGCGACGCGCAGGTTCGACCGTCGCCGGAGGAGCGCCGCGAGCGTGCTCCCGCCCGGCCCTGCGCCCATGATGACGACGTCGAAACAATTGGGATTCGGATCGAGAGCAGTCATGGTACTACTCCGCATTGTCACGGGTGTTCAATGCCAGGAACACCGCGTCGTAGTCCGAAGCACGATTCCAGCTCGGTGGACGTTCTCCCGACGGTGCCCGGAGGCCTGGCGAAGGTCAACCGGGACCGGCGCCCGGGGCGCGTGACAGGGGAGCCCGCCGTGGGCGAGAGTCGGAGGGATGCGCACCGCTTGTTTCCTCGCCGTGGTGCTCGCCGGCTGCGGCGGGCTCCGCCTGTCGATGGTCGACTCCGCGTACCGGACGCCGAGCAACGTCGCCGTCTACTTCACGGTGGACACCGCGTCGGGCGAGCCCGTCGCGGGGCTCACCGCGGAGCAGTTCCGGATCTACGAGGACGGGAGCCTCGTCTCGGTGGCCGAGAGCAACCAGACCATCGTGAACCCCGAGCTCGCGGCGGAGCACTACACGCTGCTCCTCGTGGACATGAGCGGCAGCGTCAGCGAGAGCGACCAGGTCCCGCTGATCGAGGAGGCCGCGACGGAGTTCACGTCGAGCCTCGAGGAGCACCAGCGCGTCGCGGTGTACGCGTTCGACGGCTCCGAGGACATCCACACGATCACGCCGTTCACGAGGAGCGCGGGCGCCGCGAACGCCGGGGTCGGCCGGATCTCGGGGTTCACCCCGCGCGACCCGTCGACGAACCTGCACGGCGCGGTGGTCTCGGCGATCGCGGAGCTCGACCAGGCGCTCGAGCGCTCCGACGTGCCGCTCCGCTTCGGGACGGTCGTGGTCTTCACGGACGGCACCGACCGCGCGGCCCGCGTCACGCGCGACGCGATGGGCGATGCGATCGAGGGCAGCGCCTACGACTTCTTCGCGATCGGCGTGGGCGACGAGATCGACGAGGGGACGCTCTCCGCGGTGGGTCGCGAGGGCTACGTCGCGGTGTCGGACCGCGGCGCGATCCGCGACGCCTTCACCGAGATCAGCCAGCGCATCGTGCAGATGACGCAGCGGTACTACCTCCTGAGCTACTGCTCGCCGGCGCGCGCGGGCGAGCACCGCGTGACCGTCGAGGCGGTGACGGACGCGGGCTCGGGCTCGCTGACCTACGAGTTCGACGCGACCGGCTTCGGGCCGCGCTGCAACCCCGACCAGCCGCCGCCGTTCGACACGTCGCGCCCGGGCGCGGCGCCGCGCACGCGCGGCCGTCGTCAGCGCGGCGAGCGGCTCGAGGTGCGCGCGCGCGCGACGGCCGCGCCGCCGCCGTCGAG
>JAYRVK010000527.1:0-5997 GCA_041918555.1 Sandaracinaceae bacterium | reverse complement strand
GGGGGGGGGGGGGGGGGGGGCGCCCCCCCCCCGCCCCCGCCCCGCGCCCCCCCCCCCCGCCCCCGCCCCCCGGGCCCCCGGGGGCGGGCCCCCCCCCCCCCCCCCCCGCGCCCCGGTCTCGCTCCGCCCGGCGCGAGCCTGCTTCGCAGTCTCGCACCGCCTCGCCGAGCCCCTTGGGGTCTCGGCGAGCGCGCTTCGCGCGTTTCGTTTGGCAGCTCGTTCTTCTGGCGGCTCTTCCTGAAGCGCCTCCCGCGAGAGGGAGGACCGTCAGTGTCGCGGGGTCGGCGCCGTCATGGCGCCGTCGTCATCGCCCTGTCAGCCAACATCGGCGCGCGTGGGCTTCTCGACGTCAATATATATTGCATTGCTTCAACCGAACGAAGCGTCGAGTCGACACGCGAGCCATGACAGCTGATGTGACCCGAAAGTCTCGCTGCGGCCCCACCCCCCCTGTGTGCCAACCCGTGCCTTGAACTGCCTGCTCAGACTGCTCAGATAGGATGGGTTCGCCGCCCGGCCGAGCTCCTCGGTGAGCCAGTCGCGAAAGACTTGGAACTTCTGGTTGCTCGTGCTCTCGAGCTTCTCGACGGCATTGAGCCTCTGCACGAACGCTTCTGCGGACTCGGCATCGATCGGCACGGTGGCCGATTCTCCCCTCTCTCGCCCCTCCTCGCGAGAGGGAACTGGCGTCGCCCCTTGCCTCGCGCGCCGATTGTGAGACCTCCGGTCGCGGCCCGAGACCGAAGGGCTCGGGCCGGCGCGGCGAGACCGAAGGGCTCGACGCGAGCGGAGCGAGACCGCGCAGCGGGCTCGCGCAGCCGCCGAAGGAGACCGCGCAGCGGGCTCCGCAGGCGCTCAATGCACCACATAGATCAGATCCGTGAGAGCTCCGCGCGCGTGGCGTCGAGCTCCGCGCTCAGCCTCGCGCGCCGCTCGCGCCGCCGCAGCGCGCCGCGCACCTTGAGCGCGAGCGTGAGCACGAACGCCAGCGGGGCGAAGACGGCCATCATGGAGAGGCCCATGGTCCAGATGCCGAGCGGGAATTCGTAGCGTGCGAGCCACGGCGCGCCGTTCACCGCCTCGAGCCACAGCGAGCCCTCGGCCTCCATCGCGGAGATCCGCCCGCCCGCGTCGCTGCAGTAGATGTTCAGGCTCGAGCTCGAGCTGCCGTTGGTCGTCGTGGTCCAGTGCACGAAGTGGTAGGGCGCCACGCAGTCGTCGCAGACGCGGCGGCACGCGATGCGCGCGTGGTGGCCGAACATGGGGTCGACCTCGATGATCGAGCTGACGACGCAGGTCCACACCGTGCCGAGGAGGAACGTGACGAGGAGGGTCCCGATCAGCTGCTGGGCGAGGAGGCCGAGCATCGAGGGCTCGAGCTCGGCGAGCTCGGCGTCGAGGACGCGGATCCGACCCTCCACGCGCTGGCGCGCCTCGCCGCGCGCGCCGGCGATCGCGCGCGCCGAGGCCTCGCCGAAGCTCCTCTCGCAGAGCTCGAGCGGGCGGTGCGTCTCGATCGCGTGGCGCATCCGCTCGACGCCCCATTGCGCGACCAGCTCGCTCATCTCCGCGAGCGCGTCGGCTCCGCGCCCGAGGTGCTCGAGCGCGTCGAGCCGCAGGATCCAGCACGCGACCTCGTTGCGGTTCTCGAGCGGCACGTCGTCGCGCCGGAAGCCGAGGAGCTCGGTGACCTTGCGGTAGTCGCGCCGAGCGCTCGCGAGCGTCGCGGCGGCGAGGCGGTACGCGGTGTCCTCGGCGAGGTCCGTCGGCCGCGGGTTCACCGGCGCGAGCCACTCCTCGGCCGCCGCCGGGTCACCCGCCTTGGCCGCCTCGCGCGCGAGCATGCAGCGCAGGACGTGCCGGTGCCCCGCGTCGGGCAGCACCTCGATCGCGGTCTCGAGCGCGGCGCGCCGGCGGCGCTCGTCGAAGTGCGGCGCGAGGAGCACCGTGAGGTGGAAGAAGCGCTCGCCGATCGGGAAGGACGGGCTGATCGCCATCTGCGAGCGCACGTCGCGCCAGTCCTTCTCGGCGGCGGGCACGCGCTCGTGCGGGAGGTGCCCGTCGACGAGGAGCGCCGCGATCGCGTCGGGGAGCGGCAGGGGTTGGCGATCCTGCGCGCGCAGCCGCGCGAAGCGCTCGGACTCGCTGATCGCGGCGGCCTGTCCGGCGCGGGCGGCGCTCACGTCGGCGCTCGTGTCCCGGCGCGCGAAGTGAGACGTCGCGCCACAATAATTGCAAGTGTAGTTGCCCCCTGCCTCGCTCGCGTCGAGGGGCGCGCCGCACTGCGCGCAGGTGAGGATCCGGAGCGAGTACGAGTAGACGGTGGAGCGGCTCATCCGAGCCGGCAGGGTACCGCGAAGTCAGCGGGTGCAGATCGGGCTGACCTGCTGGCGATAGAAGGGGAGCTCGTCGCGCCAGTACTCCCCATCGAACGGCCACACCTGGTGCTCCTCGTCGACCTCGACGCGCAGCCCGCCCGCGGCGCGGATGCGCTCGGCCTCGGCGCGCTGCTCCTCGGTGAGCCCCTCGCGCCGCACGCGGAGCATCTCCACCTCGACGGTGTCCATCTGGCTCATCAGCTCGTCGAGCTCCGTCAGCAGCCGATCGAAGCGCGCGCGGACGAGGTCTCCGCCGCGATCGACGGCGAAGGCCCGCGTCACCCCGAGGTCCGCGCGCATGCGGTCGCCGAGCGGCGAGGCGCGGATCGGCTCGGGGCTCGCCTCGAGGCGCGCGAGCTCGTCGTCGAGGACCCGCACGTACTCGAGGTGGCGCAACAGCGTGCGGTCCGAGAGCGCGCTCGACACGATGCCGCGGATCCGCGGCGGGAGGCGCGCGGGGTCGCGGCGCACGTCGGCGAGGAAGCGGTAGAGCGCGTCGTGATCGGGGAGGCCCGCGAGGGTGCTCGCGAGCTCCTCGCGCACCGGGTCGTAGCGCCGGTGGAACTCGTGGATCATCGCCTCGGCGTTCTCGGTCTGGCACGCGCTGAAGAAGACCACCGCCTTGATCACGAACGCCTCGGGGTAGTAGGCGTCCTCGAAGTACGGCGACAGCAGCGCGAACACGTTGCCCATCGCGCGGCTCTCCTGGTTGGCGAGGTAGAGGCCCCAGCTCTGCTCGAAGCGCGCGTCGAGCCAGTGCTCGCTCGTCGGCTCCACGCGGTCCCACGCGGCGAGCGCGTTCTCGAGGAGCGCGGGGTCGAGCGTGCGGTCGCCGAGCTCGTCGGTGCGGTTGGCCGCGGTGTAGTAGACGCGCGCGAGCGAGAGCCACGCGAGGTTGCGCCCCGAGGGCGTGAGGTCCGGCGCGTCGAGGACCGCGCGGAAGGCGGCGATCGCGGGGCGCGCGTGACGCATGCGCACGTGGGTGACGCCGGCGAACATGCGCGCGGCGACGTAGTGCGAGGAGCCCTCGGACACGCGGTCGAAGCGCGCGATGGCGTCGTCGAGCGCACCCTCCGCGTAGGCGTGTCGGCCCGACAGGTAGAGGAGGTGATCGTGGACGGCGCGGGTCTCCTGGCGATCGAGCGCGTCCACCATCGCCGGCGGGTAGCGCCCGACGAGCTCCACGATCCCCGCGGGCTCGGGGAGCTGCGTCGCGAGCTGCGCCAGCCACGGGAGGGCCTGCTCGAAGTAGGCGTGGCTCGGTCCCGCCTGCGCGATCTCTTCGAAGAGCGCGAGCGCGCCGCGGTGGAAGCGCAGGTGGAAGAGCGCCTTGGCGAGGAAGAACTGCGCCTTGTGCACGTTCGCGAGCGAGTCGTCGCTCTCTCCCGAGACCACGCGCGAGAGCTGCACCGCGCCCTCGAGGTAGCGCTCGCGCTGATACAGCCGGAGCGCGTTGGCCATCGCATCCGACGGCGGCCGATCGTCGACGGGCGCCGCGGGGGCTTGCCCCGTCTCCTCGAGGGTGAGCTCCATGTCCTGCGCCGCCGCGATCCCCGCGGGTGCAAGACAAATTGCGACCATCCACGCCGCGCGCGCGCTCGCCATGGCGACCTCCTGCCCGGATGTCGCCGCGACGCGCCGGTTTTCTGGGGCCTACTGTCGGGCGGGGGCCCCGCCCTCGGGGAGGCCGCCGAGGCAGCGCAGGACGTCGCGGGCGGCCTCGACGGTGACGGCGCCGGCCTCGTGGATCGCGCGGGCGACCTGCTCGACGTAGTCGCCGCGCGCGCCGGCCGCGATCGCGACGCTGCGCGCGTGGAGGGCCATGTGGCCGCGCTGGATGCCGTCGGTCGCGAGCGCGCGGAGCGCGGCGAGGTTGCTCGCCACGCCGACGCACGCCGCGAGCATCGCGAGCTCCTGCGCGGAGTCGACGCCCGCGACCTTGAGGCCGAAGCGCGCGCCGTCGTGCACGCGCAGGGTGCCGCCGACCGTGCCGAGCGCGAGCGGGACCTCCATGAAGCCGACGAGCGCGCCGTCGTCGCCGCGGCGCCACGTGCAGAGCGGCTCGTAGCGGCCGTTGCGCGCGGCGTACGCGTGCGCGCCCGCCTCGACCGCGCGCCAGTCGTTGCCCGTCGCGATCACCACGGGGTCGATGCCGTTCATCGTCCCCTTGTTGTGCGTCGCCGCGCGGTACGGGTCGCGCTCGGCGAACTCGCTCGCCTTCACGATCCGATCGCGCACCTCCTCGCCGGTGTAGCCGGCGAACGCGAGCTCGCGGACCGGGATCGCGCACCGCACGCGCACGTTCCGCCGATCGCTGAGGTTGCTGAGGATCCGCAGGCCGGGCCGGCCGCCCGCGAGATCCGCGATGCGATCGGAGAGCGCCTCGGCCACCGTGTTCACGAGGTTCGCGCCCATCGCGTCGCGGCAGTCGACCAGCACGTGCACCACGAGCCAGCCCTCGCCGAGCTCGCGCACCTCGAGCCCGCGCGCGCCGCCGCCGCGCGCGACGAGCCCGGGGATCGACGCGTCCGCCATCGCCAGCAGCGCGGGCGCGTCGGCCTCGATGGCCGCGCGCGCGAGGGTCGCGTCGGGCACCTCGTCGAGCTGCACCTGCGCGATCATCACCGGCGCGTCGGCCTCGGCCTCGAAGCCGCCACCGTGGCGGATGATCTTCGAAGCGTTCGACGCCGCGGCGACGACGCTCGGCTCCTCGACGACCATCGGCGCGAGGTAGTCGCGGCCGTTCATCTGCACGTTGAGCCCGAGGGCGAACGGCATCGCATACGTGCCGACCACGTTCTCGATCGTCTTGTCGGCCATCGCCGCGTCGATCCCGCCCTCGCCGATCGCGACCTCGAGCTCGTCCAGCTCGACGCCGAGCGCCTCGGCCGCGATGCGCCGGCGCTCCGCGAGCGTGAGCTTGTAGAACCCCGGGAGTCGAGAGGTGACCATCGCTTCAGCGCTCCTCGGCCCGGACGCCCTCGGCGCCGAGCGACAACGACAGTGGCGTGAGCGCGACCTCGGCGCACGCCGCGCGGAATGCGTCCGCGTCCTCGGGCCGCGCGAAGAAGCCGAGCGCGACGTCGCCGCCGCCCGCGCCCGAGGGCTTCGCGCCGCCGCCGTGCGCGCGCGCCAAGTCGGCCACCTGCGCGAGCGCCTCGGTCACGATCGGCGCGCCGGCCGCCTCGCCGAGCGCGCCCATCGCGCGGCCGTGCGCGTCGGCGGCCGTCGCGGCGCCCGCGCCGTCGCCCGCGACCACGCAGCCGAGGAGCTCGGCCGCCGCCTCGCGCAGCGCGTCCATCCGCGCCCGGTACGCCGCCGGCGAGCCCTCCTCGAGGGCCTTCACGCGCCGCACGAGCTCGCTCGTCCGCGCGGGGGTCCCGGTCCAGATCACGGCCACGTGGACTCCGTAGGGCCACTCCGTCGCGCGGGCCTCCTCGGCGCGCTCGCGCGTGAACCGCACGAGGCCCCCCAGCGTCGCCGCCGCGACGTCGGCGCCGCTGCCCTCGGGCGCGATCGCGCGGTGGCCGGCGAGCGCCCAGCGCAGGATGTCGCGCCGTCGCGCCGCGGGATCCTCGCCGCGCCACGCGAGCACCGCGCCGGGCGCCGCGGCCGCGGC
>JAYRVK010000526.1:0-2831 GCA_041918555.1 Sandaracinaceae bacterium | reverse complement strand
GGCCACGAGCTCCGCGAGCGCGGAGCCCGCCGGGAGCACGCGCATCCGGACCCCGCGCGGGCGTCCCAGCCGCTCGGCGGTGCACTCGAAGAGCGTCGTCTCGGTGCGCACGTAGTCGATCCACGCGTCCCAGGTCCGGAGGTCCATGGCGCCTCCGTCGTCGTAGCCGGGCCACGTCTGGTAGAGGAACAGCTCGTCTCCGCCGGGCGGCGCCGTCGCGACCTGCTCGACGAACCAACCCATCTCGCGCAGGCCGTTCTCCCACACGATCGAGCCGGCCAGATCGGCGCGCTCCGTCAGGACCAGGGTGTCGAACCTCCCCCAGCTCGGGGTCGGGTACGCCCCCGACTCGATGTCCTGATGGCGCCGCCACGCGGTCGATCCCGGCCCGGCCTGGAGCTCGGAGCCGTGCGTCTTCCCGGCGCCGGTCGCGATGCCGGCGATCGGCCCGCCGTCGCGCGCGGGCGGCCCGAACACGCCGTCGATCAGGCTGTGTCCCGTCGCGAAGAGCTGGGCGCTCGCACGTGGGGACTCGAACCACTCCCCGACGGGAGGAGGCGGCGGCGGCGTCGTCCCGGAGTCGTCCGGAGGGACCGGGCTCGACGCGGCGTCGACGTTCTCGGGGGCCGCGTCTCCATCCCCGGCCGGCGGCGAGGAGCCGCAGCACGTGGCGGGCATCGCGAGGAGGACGGCGACGGCGGTGCGGCGAAGCCAGCGGAGCATCGGCGTGGTGTGAGGGGCGGACCGCACCCCGTCAAGCGCGGCGCTGGCCGGCTCGGGTCACTCCTCGGGCCGCCAGCCGTCGTCCTCGTCGCGCGCGGCGAGCGGTGGGCACACGTCGGGGCGCATCACTCCGTCGGCGTCGACGCGCACCTCGTGCCCGAGCGCGCTCGCCGCGTCGTAGGAGAGCTGACGGACGAGCTCGTGCGCCTCGCGCGCGCAGCCCTCGCGCTCGACGCCGAGCAACGACTCGCGCGCGGCCACGTCGTCGCCCGCGGCCTGCTGCACGCTCGCGGAGCGCCAGAGCGAGTAGGCGTAGATCGGCTCGCCGAGGCGGTTCATCCCGAAGCGGAACGCGGACAGCGACTCCTCGGGGAGCTGCTCGGCGCCCGCGACCTCGCCGCGGATCATCCACGCGAGCGCGAGCAGGTCGCCCGCGCTCGGCCGCTCGGCGGTGAAGTGCTCGGCGAGCTCGCCGGCCCTCGGGTGCCCGGCCCGCCAGCTCGCCCACACCAGCGCGAACTCGACCTCCGCGCGGACCGCCTCGGGGAGATCCTCGCCCTCGAGCCGGCTCACCAGCGCGGCGAGGGCGCGCCGCTGCTCCCGGATCTGCTCCTCCGCGGCCCGCAGCCGCTCGCGCGCCTCGCGCTCGCGGTCGGCGTACTCCTCGAGGAGCGCCTCGTCCCCCTCGGAGAGCGCCTCGTCACCCTCGTCGTCGTCCTCGGGCTCCTCGACGCGGGCCTCCGCACGCGCGGCGCGCCGGGCTTCCCGCTCACGACGCGCCTCCTCGGCCCGCGCGGCGGCCGACGCCCGGCGCGCGGGCGCCGGCCGGCTCGCCTCGACGATCGGGGCCTCCTCGCTCGTCGCCGCGCGCCGGGGGCGCGCGGTGCGGGCGACCCGCGCCGACGATCCGCTCGTGCGCGCGCGCCGGGCCCGGCGCGCCGGAGCCGCGGTCTCCGTCGGAGGCGCGGCGGCCGCGACCGAGCCCCGCCGACCCCGCGAGGCGCGGGCCCGCGCCCGCGCGCGCCGCCTTGCCCAGCGCGCCCGCCGGGTGGACTGCTTGGCGCGCGCCTTGTCCGCCTGCGCCTCGCGCGGGACGAACGCGTAGTCGTCGTCGTCGTCGCGATCCTCGTCTGCGTAGTCCTCGTCGTCCTCGTCGTCCTCGTCGTCCTCGTCGTCCTCGTCGTCCTCGAGGCCCTCCTCGTCGTCCTCCTCCCACTCCTCGTCGTCCGCTCCGTCCTCGTCCCACTCCTCGTCGCCGTAGTCCTCGTCGCCGTAGTCCTCGTCGCCGTAGTCCTCGTCGCCGTAGTCCTCGTCGTCGTAGTCCTCGTCGTCGTAGTCCTCTTCGTCGTAGTCCCCTTCGTCGTAGTCCTCTTCGTCGTAGTCCTCGTCGTCGCGCGCCCCGCGCTGGCGGCTCGCTCGCTCGGCGGCCTCCACCCTCCGGCGGAACTCGTCGTCCAGCCGCTCCCGCTCGCGCTCGGCCGCCTCCGCGGCCTCCACGGCGCGGCGCCGCTCCTCGATGCGCTGCTCGCGGAGCTCTTCGATCGCGTCCTCTCGCTCGGCGAGCGCGTCCGTCACCGCCACGCGGAGCGCCGCCCGGTTCGCGTAGGCCTCCTCGAGCATCGCGAGCCGCGCGCGGATGAGATCGCGCACCAGGCCCACGCGCTCGTCCTCGGGCGCGTCGGCGAGGAGATCCTCGAGCAGCTCGGCGTCGTCGCGCGGCGCCTCGAAGAGCTCGCGGATCGACGAGGCGCGCCCGACCTCGAGCAGCACGCTCTCCGGCCGGAGCTCGGCGGTCGGCGCGGGGCGACTCGCGCCGCGCTGCGAGCCGAAGAGGCCGCAGCCCGTGGCGGCGATGGCCAGGAGCGCGGCGAGCGGACGAGAGGGAGATCCCATGCGCGACCGACAGTTCAACGCACGTGCCACGCCGCTTCGGCCGCCCGGCGGCCGGTCGGTGTCTCCCTGCGGGTTCCACGGTCGCCCGCGACTGACGCTCGGGAGCACCAGGCCGCGCACGAGTCTGCGCGCCGCGCGGGATGAGGCTAGGCTCCCGCCGATGCGCCACCTCGCGACACGGATGCTCCCGCCTTGTCTCGTCGCCGTCCTCCTCG
>JAYRVK010000525.1:0-2030 GCA_041918555.1 Sandaracinaceae bacterium | reverse complement strand
GGCTCAAGCTCAAGCCCGCGCACACCCTCGATCTCGTGGTGCTCGCCGTCGAGCAGGGCTCCGGCCGGCGCTCCGCCTGGCTCTCGAACCTCCACCTCGGCGCGCGCGAGCCGCGCGACGGCTCCTTCGTGATGCTCGGCAAGACGTTCAAGGGCATGACCGACGAGATGCTCGCGTGGCAGACCGAGCGGCTCGGCGCGCTCGCGATCGGGCGCGAGGGGCACGTGGTCCACGTGCGCCCCGAGCTCGTCGTCGAGATCGCCCTGAGCAACGTGCAGGCGAGCCCCATCTACCCGGCGGGGATGGCCCTGCGGTTCGCGCGCGTGAAGCGCTACCGCCCCGACAAGGCGGCGCGCGACGCGAGCACCCTCGACGAGGTCCGGGCGATCTTCGAGGCCGGCGGTTCCCCGACGGCCGAGGACCTCGACCCGGAGTAAGATCGCCTCGGATGCGCAGACTCCTCATCGCGCTCGCGGGCCTGTGGGCCCTGGGCTGCGCGGACCCCACCACCGTGCGCGTGGTCGTCGAGAGCGATCTCGCGATCCCGTCCGCGCTCGACGAGGTCGTCGTCGAGGTCGGCGGTCGCTCCGCGTCGGCGCGGCTCGAGGACGCGTCGTCGCTCCCCGCCACGCTCGAGCTGCGCGCGTCGGGGGACGCGCTCGGACCCTTCGAGATCCGGGTCGCCGGCACGCAGGGCGGCGCCGAGGTGATCGCGGTGACGCGCTCGATCGCGTTCCAGCCCGGGGCGACCACGACCGTGACGATCCGGCTCGAGGCCGCGTGCGTGGGCGTCCCGTGCGGGGCGGGGCAGCGGTGCGAAGGCGGCGCGTGCGTGCCCGACGGGACGCTGGACGGAGGCGGGCCCGACGCGAGCGGGCCCGACGCGAGCGGGCTCGACGCGAGCCGCCCCGACGCGTGCTTCCCGGAGACGTGCAACGCGACCGACGACGACTGCGACAGCGCGATCGACGAGGCCGGGTGCGAGCCGTGCGCGCGCACCGAGCGCGCGGGCCATGTCTACTTGGCTTGCGACGTCCTCCTGGCCTGGGACGCGGCTCGAGGATACTGCACGACGCGGGGCTACGACCTGGTGTCGGTCGCGGACGCCGACGAGCACGCCTACGTGCAGCGGGAGCCGCTCGGGGCCGAGCCGTTCCTGGGGCTGCGCCGCGTCACCGGGGACGAGTTCGCGTGGTCCGACGGCTCCCCGCTCACCTTCGAGGCATGGCAAGGGACCGAGCCGTCGGCCGGGCGCGACTGCGTCGTGATGCGCGGCAACGGGGCGTGGCGCACCGAGGACTGCGCGGCCTCACACCCCTTCGTGTGCGAGCTCGCTCCCTGAGCGACGCGCCTACGCGAGGCCCGACTCGAGCCCGGCCACGAGCATCGCGAGCTCGGCGTGCCGCCCGCTCGGGAGCGTGCGATCGCGCTGCACGTGGCGCCGCAGCTCGCGCGCGAGCTCGAGCCCCATCCGGGCCTCTGGGCTCACCTCCGCGAGCGCGGCGAGCACGGCGAGCAGCGACTCGATCGTCGAGAGGTCGTCGACGCCGCGCTCGAAGCGGAAGGGGCCCTCGTCGCGGCGGCAGGTCGCGCGCACGAAGCGCTCGAGCCACCGCGCGGTCGCGGCCAGCTTCGGCCACGCGAGCGCCGAGGGGACGTCTTCCGGCGTGTGATAGACGCGCGAGCGCCCGCCCGTGAGGAGCAGGAACGGCCGCTCCCGATCCCAGAACGCGGCGTAGTCGCTGAGGGGCGGGATGATCTCCGCGTCGGCGGGCCGCACGATCACGCCCGGCTCCTCGATCCCGCGGAGCACGTCGCGCGTCCCGCGGCTGCGCTCCGCGCCGAGCGCGAACACGGTCTCGCGCACGGTGCCCGACAGACCTTCGGCCCCGAGCGCGTGTCCGACGAGGTCCATGCAGATCATCAGGTCGATGCGATCGAGAGGCACCGTCGGGTGCCGCGCGAAGTGCTCACTGCCCATCGCGGGCGTGAGGAAGTAGGGCGGCTCCTCCGCGTCGAAGGCCGCGAGG
>JAYRVK010000524.1:0-4961 GCA_041918555.1 Sandaracinaceae bacterium | reverse complement strand
GGGGCCGGGCCCCGGGGTTAGGGGGTTGGGGCGGGGGGGGGGGCCCGGGGGGGGCCCGGGGGGCGGGGGGGTGGGGGCGCGCAGCCCCCTCAACTAGCAGGACACTGGAAGCCGTTTTGTCGCACGTGCGCGCCCGCCTCGCGGGCGAGCTGCGCCCGGTCCGCCTCGCTCAGGCCCATGATGAAGTTCTGGTGCGCGCGCGGGCGGTAGCCGCGGATGTTCATGTAGTCGGTGCGCACGTAGAAGTCGACGACCTGCGCCATCTGCGCGTCGGTCACCGTCTGGTCGAGGACGCCCATCCCGAGGTCGACGTTCGCGGTCATCCGGAAGTCGCAGAGGAGCACGTCGGTCCGCGTCGGCGGCAGCACGAACTCCTGGAGCCACGACGAGGGCTCGACCCCCGCCGCGCGCGCGCGCGCGATCAGGTCGTTGCTCTCCATCTGCCGCTCGTAGGGCTCTTGCAGCGCGGGGTCCGTCACGGGGGCGAGCTCCTCCACGCGCGAGAGCACGGTCACCACCGGCACGGTGACGGGCGGCGGGGTGTCGTCCTCCTCGCCCATGAGCCCGCACCCGAGCACGAGCGCGAGGAGCTGCGCGCCCAGGAGCGCGAGCGCGCCGCGCAGCCCTCGTCGTCGTGTGGTCATCGGGTCGCACGCTACGCCGCGGCGGGCCGGCGTGTCGAGCGAGCGCCCGGTCTCACGCGGTGCCGGGACCCGCGAGCGACGCGCGCCAGTCCGCCCACCATGACGGCCTCGACCCTTGGACGTGTCGCATCACGGCATCCACCGCGTTCGGATCGGCGAGTGCACCGCAATCCACGATTCTCCGCAGGAACGGGCCGATTCCGAGAATCGTCTCGCCGGGTCGCCAGAGCTCCCGGAGCGCCAGCCAGGATCCTCCCTTGTCGTTGGTCACCAGCGTCAGGCCGGACTCGTGCATCGCGAGGGCGATCGACGCTCGCTCGCCGACGTCCTTCGGCGTGACGGATGCGCTCGTCAGGTTCGCGAGGGTCGCGGCGGATGGGGAACCCAGAGCGATCGAGCGTACGGCGATGTTCGAGCCGGCAAGCCAGCGCTCGAACGCCTTGCCCCCTCGCGTCGGGTCGCCCACGAGCTCCCGTCGAACCTCGTCCACGATCACGAGGTCGATGGTTCGCGCCGCGCCGGCAAGCTCTCGCTCACGGCCGGCCTGGAGGAAGTACGAAACGACGTTGGTGTCCAGGAGGTAGATCATGCCTCGAGCCCATCCCAGGGCAGCGGCGCCAGTCGATCGATGCCGAGCAGCGCGCGTGCCTCGCCGTCCGTCGCAAGTCCCTCGCGGTGGGCAGCTTCGACGCGCGCCGTGAGGCACAGACTCGCCGCGCCGGGGCTCGGGAGGCCTGTCGAGGGGGGGAGTCCTTCGAAGGGGAGGGTGCCCGCAATGAGTCGCTCGCGCCGATCGAGGTGTACGAAGCGGCGGTTGCACAGGTGGTTGGCGGCAATTTCCCACGGTGTCCCGAAGCGGCTCCGTGCCTTCGCCACTGCGGCCTCGGCGCGTGAGGGATCCGTGATCTGGGTCGGCGGGCCGAGGAGCTCTGTCAAGCCATCCAGGGGAAGGAGGAGCTCTGCGGCGAAGGCTCTCGCACGCTGTTCGGCGGCATTCGCCTTCGCGTCAGTTTCCCGATCGACCACGATGTGGAGGCCTCCCGCCGAGGGATCGAACAGGACGTGGCAGAGCTCGTGGACGAGGTGGACCCTCGCGACGAGAGGGTTCCCCGCACGGATCGGATCGATCGACGACAGAACGACGGCGGCGGCGCTGGCCGCTCTCACGCTCACCGCAGTGACCCGCGCCGATCGAAGCTCTCGCACGAGAACCGCGACACCGAACCTCTGCTCGAGGAGGGCGCACACGTCGTCGAGGCGGGTCGTGGGCTCCCCGAGCCATGCTCGGACGGCGCGCGCGAGCTGATAGCCGTCCTGCGCGGCCGCTCCGTCCCGGTCGTGGCCGGCGTCTCGCTGCTCGAACACACCCGCGCGAAGTGCCGTCGGCGGCAGGGCCAGCTTCACCTCGAGCGCTTCCAGCGCGCGTGCTTGCTCGAGCGCCCCATCGAGGACGCTGCTGTCGCGGTCGTCGAAGTCCTGGTAGGGGGCGTGCCGCAGGAACACGCTCGGAACGGGTCGAGCAACCTCACGACCGGAGAGGAGCGCTGCCGGATCGAGCTCCAGCGCGAGCGCCACGTCGCCGAGCTCCGTGGTCGAGATCCCGGGCAGTCCCTGCTCGAGCGCCGCGATCTTGGCCTCGCCCACGCCGCAGGCGCTCGCGAGCTCCATCTGTGACAGTCGCCTACGCTCGCGGGTTGCCCGAACGAGGGCGCCGATTCGCGTCAGCACGCCGGGACTATGCCACGGGCCTCGGCGCGCGCCTGCGCAGCGACGCGACCGACGCCTGCGCGATGTCGCCGATCGCCGCGACGTAGAAGGCGCGGTCGGGGTCGAGCCCGCGGTGGACCGGGATGCGCGCGCGGCCGCCCCCGCCCTCCTCGAGGAGGTGGCGGCGCGTCGCCTCGTACGCGCGCGGCGGCACGATGAGCTCGCCCTCGAGCACCGGGCTCGCGTCGCTCGCGACGTCGTGGCCCGAGACGTTGAGCGCGACCTTGAGCGAGCGGGCCTGGCGTCGCGCGAACGCGGCGAGGGCCAGGGCCGTCGCCTCCGCGCTGTCGGGGAGCTCGAGGGGATCCCACACCGCGGCGGGCTCGGCGTGGGTCCACGCGGCGTCGCGCAGCGCGCGGATCGAGGTGAACGGGACCTCCTCGCGCCAGCGGTGCCGGTAGCGCTGCTCGCGCGCGAGCGCGAAGAGCACGTCGCGCACGCGCGCGTCGCGCTCGGCGATCGGGAGGAGCGCGTCGAGGAAGCGGCCCGACTCGGGCGGGAGCATCGACTCGATCAGCGCCTCGTCGCCCTGGCCGAACAGGCCCGACGGATCGAGCCGCCCGTCGCGCGTGCGCTCCACGTGGACCTCGCGCAGAGCCTCGAGGAGCTCGCCTCGCGCGCGCCGGGCCGCGCGGTCGACGAGGGTGAGCCGCTCGCGATCCCCGAGCACCGCCGAGCGCACGGCGAGCAGGGCCTCGACCCGCGCGACCTCGCGCGCGAGCCGCAGGCGGGAGCTGAAGTACTCGAGCACCGAGTCGCGCATCCCCGTCACGGTGTTCTCGAGCGCGTCGAACATCGCGTGGACCGCGTCGACGAGCGCGAGGTGCGCGCGCCGGTAGCGCAGGAAGAGGTACCCGAACGTGCCGGTGCTCGCCGCGAGCAGCGTGGTGAGCCACGCGCGCTCGCGCAGCCACGGCGACTGCCACTGCGACTCCGCGATCGAGAGCGCGTCGGCGAGGGCGCGCAGGCCGAGCGGGAGGAACAGCACGAGCGCGAGGACGAAGAGCGCGCCCCAGAGGACCATCCGCCCGAGGTCGGGCTTGCGGCGCGCCGCGTCCATCATCGCCGCGTGCGCGTCGCGGAACGCCTCGAAGCTCGGCGGGGCGACGGGGAGGGCGGCGTCGCGATCGCGGATCGCGTCCTCGAGCCGGAGCGAGACCGCGCGCTCCATGCGCTCGACGAGCACGCCCGCGCGGCGGAACGCGATCGGCGCCGGGTCCGCGAAGAGCACGTCGTCCACGCGCCGCGCGATGCCCTCGAGCACCCGATCGCGCTCGCCCCCGATGCGCTCGCGCTCGCCGGAGATGAGATCGTCGAAGCGGCGTCGCTGGAGGAGCGTCCAGGTCTTCTCGATCTCGCGCATCCGCGCGAGCGCCCAGCCGACCGGCGGGTCGGGCGCGGGCTGCGCGTCGTCGAGCGAGGGGTCGCCGGGGTCCGGCCCGTAGCGCGCGCGCGTCGTCTCGCCGCGCTCCCACCACGGCGGCTCGTCGTCGCGCGACACCGCCGGGGCGTAGCGGCCCAGGAGCTCGAGCACGTCGCGGTCGGCGTCGCGCGGCTCGTCGAACGCCGCGAGCTCCACCTCCTCGAGCGCGTCGATCTCCACGAGATCGCCGCCGCGCTCCTTGGTCTCTGCGACCACCGCGTCGATCACCTCGAGCGCGACCGAGTCGATCGCGTAGCGCGCGAGCTCGCGCCGCGGCACCTCGCTCACCGCGCACACGAAGGTCGCGAGCGGCGCGTGGGGCGCGTCGCCGTAGAGGAGCGGCGCGACGCGCGTCACCGCGCTGAGCGAGTAGAGGAGGAGCGTGAGGAAGTTCCGGACGCACTGCTCGAGCTCCGCGTCGCCGAGCACCGAGTACTCCGCGACGTCCTCGATCACGAAGAGCTGGGGCACCGCGCGCTCGCGCGGCGGCGTGGCCGCGAGGCGCGCGGCGAGCCCCTCGACCGCCTCGATCACGTCGTCGCCGCGCTCGAACCCGCCGGGGTGCGGCATCGCCGCGATCGGGAGGACCACGAGGTTGCGCTCGGCGCCGGTGCGGAAGCGCTCGAAGATCGGCGAGAGCTCCGTGAGGAGGCGCTGCTCGATCGCGGAGAGGATTGCGCCGAGCTGCGCGCGCGGCTCCGCCTCGCCGAGGTGCGCGATCACGAGCACGTGGAGCCGCGTGAGCCCCTCCGCGCTGCGCCGGTCGCGCGCGCGCACCATCCGGGGGTGCGCGAGGAGCGCCTTGGCGTCCTCGAGCACGCGCTCGCCGATCGCGTCCGCGCGCAGGCCCTTCTCGAGCGTCAGCGAGCGCAGCGGCGCGTCGTCGTCCTCGCCGCCGAGCGCCTCCGCGCGCTCGCGGACCACGCGCGCGACGACCCTCGCGCCGAAGCCCCCCAGCCCGACGAGGATCGACGGAACTTCGGGGTCCGTGACCATCTAGCTCTCGAGCAGCTTCGTCGCCTCGCGCAGGGCCTGGTACTCCGCCTCCTCGGCCGCGTCCCGCGCGTCCATCACCTCGAGCTGCATCGCCCGCTTCTGCCACTCCCCGAGCGTCGCCGCGAGCTCCG
>JAYRVK010000523.1:0-4161 GCA_041918555.1 Sandaracinaceae bacterium | reverse complement strand
TCCTGCTCGGCTTCGCGGGCGCGGGGCTCGGCGCGGCGGCGATCGCGCCGTTCGGCGCGGCCCTCGGCGCGTGGGGCTTCGGCGAGCAGAGCGGCGGGACCGGCAACTTCTTCGCGGCGCTCGGCGGCTCGTACCTCGGCGCCGGCCTCGGGGTCGGCATCGGCGCGCTCCTCGGGAGCGTCCAGGATCTCGCGAGCTACGGCGCGCTGCTCGGCCCGATCGCCGGCGCGCTCCTCAGCACGTTCGGCGCGGCCCTCGGCTACCAGCTGAGCTCGTCCGGCCCGCGCCGCGAGCATGCGCAGGCCACGGGCCCGAGCCTCGTCCCGATGCTCGACGTCAGCCCCGCCCACGCCGTCGCCGGCCTCGCCGGCACCTTCTGACCCCGCGTTGGCCTCGCCGCGGGGACGCGATGTTGACAGTTGCCATCTGCACGCCCCGCGACGGCCCGCTTTTCGCGCACGACGGGGCCCGCTGCCCATGGGGACGCGATGTTGACAGTTGCCATCTCGGGGGCGCGCACCGGGCCCGGCTTGCGCCCTCGTGGCCACCCCCTACCCTCGGGGCGTGGGCAAGAACCGGATGGGCCGCCGCGATTTCCTCGAGACCGGCGCGATCGCCCTCACCGTGCCCGGGGTGCTCGCCGCCTGTGGCGGCGCGAGCCCGCGCCCCGTGACCGCTCCTGCCTCGAGCCCGCTCGGGGAATTCGCCGAGCTCTTCGGGATCGACGAGGCGATGATCCGCGCCGCGCTCGCGGAGCTGACCTCGCGCGGGGCCGACCAGGCGGAGCTCTACTTCGAGTCGGCGCGCACCACCTCGATCGACTACGAGGACGGGATCATCAGCCGCGCGCACGCGAGCGTGGACCTCGGGGTCGGCCTGCGCTGCGTGGTGGGCGAGCAGACCGGCTACGCGTACACCGAGGAGCTCACGCGCGAGTCGATGGTCGCAGCCGCGCGCAGCGCCGCGGCCATCGCGCACGGGAGCGCGGTGGCGCCGCCCCAGCGAATCCAGCAAGTTACCTTGCCCCACCAGCGCTACGCCATCGAGGTCCCGTGGCGGGACGTCGGGGTGGACGCGAAGCTCCCGCTGATCCAGCGTGCCGCGGAGCTCGCGCGCGCCGCGGATCCCTCGATCGCGAAGGTGGAGATCGCGTGGGCCGACGCCGAGTCGCGGGTGCTGATCTGCGACATGCACGGGCGCCTGGTGTTCGACGAGCGCCCGATGACCCGCATGTACGTGACGCTCACCGCGGAGCGCAACGGGCAGCGCCAGACCAACCGCGCCAACATCGCGGCCCGCCGCGGCACCGAGTTCTACACGGAGGACAAGCTGCGCGAGGTCGTGCAGGAGGCGGTCGACCGCACGCTGATCCTGTTCGAGGCGCGGCGCCCGCCCGCGGGCGAGATGCCCGTGGTGCTCGCCGCGGGCGCGAGCGGGATCCTCCTGCACGAGGCGATCGGCCACGGCATGGAGGCGGACTTCAACCGCAAGCGCATCAGCATCTACGCCGTCATGCTCGGCCGGCAGGTCGCCGAGCCGTTCGTGTCCCTCGTCGACGACGGCACCCTCGCGTACGAGCGCGGCGCGCTCAACGTGGACGACGAGGGGCTCCCCGCGGGGCGCACCGTGCTCGTCGATCGCGGCCGCCTCGTCTCGTACCTCCACGACGGGATCAGCAGCCGGCACTACTCCGTCGGCGCGACGGGCTCGGGGCGCCGCGAGAGCTTCCGCCACGCGCCGATGCCGCGCATGCGCTGCACGTACATGGAGGCGGGGCCGCACACGCGCGACGAGATCGTCGCCTCCGTCGAGCGCGGCATCCTCGCCGAGACCTTCACCAACGGGCAGGTCCAGATCGGCGCCGGCGACTACACCTTCTACATCAAGAACGGCTGGCTCATCGAGGGCGGCCGGCTCACCGCGCCGATCAAGGACGTGAACATCATCGGCACGGGCCCCGAGACGCTGCGGCGCATCTCGATGGTCGCCGACGACGCCGAGCTCGACACCGGAGGCTGGACCTGCGGCAAGCGCGGGCAGAACGTGCCGGTCTCGATCGGCATCCCGACGGTGCTCGTCCGCGAGCTGACGGTGGGAGGCGAAGACCGTGCTTCGTGAGCTGGTCGCGCTCGCCGACCAGGCGATCCACATGGCGCGCGCCGCGGGCGCCGACGAGGCGTTCGCGAGCGCGGACCGCACGCGGGGCGTCGAGGTGCAGGTCCGCGACGGCGAGGTCGAGAAGCTGCAGGAGAGCGTCAGCCGCGGCCTGAGCCTCCGGCTCTACGTGGCCGGCCGCTACGCCACGTACCGCACGAGCGACCTGCGCCCCGCGCCCCTCCGCGCGTTCGTCGACGAGGCGGTCGCGATGACGCGCGCGCTCGAGGTCGATCCCTTCCGCGTGATCCCCGACCCCGCGCTCTACGCGGACCGTCCGACCGCCGACCTCGAGCTCCTCGATCCCGCGGTCCTCGCGCTCGACATGGACACGCGCGTCCGCTGGTGCATGGAGCTCCACGCGCAGGCGCGGCACGAGCGCCTCGTCAGCGCGACCGTCGGCGTCAACGACGAGCACGCGCTCGTCGCGTCGGCGAGCAGCAACGGCTTCGCGGGCCACCACGAGCGCACGAGCCACTGGCGCGGGAGCACGGTGACCCTGCGCGACGAGGGTGACGCGCGGCCCGCGGGTGCGTGGTGGGTCGGCGGCCGGCACCTCGCGGGGCTCCCGGATCCGTCCGCGGTCGGCGCGCTCGCGCTCGACGACGCGGCGCGCCGGCTCGGCGCGGCGCAGGGCCCAACGCGGCGCACCACGATGGTCGTCGACCCGCGCGCGGGCGGCCGGCTCATCGGCCTGCTCCTCGCCCCCGCGAGCGCGGGCGCGTTCAGCCAGCAGCGCTCCTTCTGGCGCGAGCGCCTCGGCGCGCGCGTCCTCGCGGAGCGGCTCGAGATCGTCGACGACCCGCTGATCGCGCGCGGACACGGCTCGCGGTACTACGACGGCGAGGGCATCAGCGCGCGGCGCCTCCCCATCGTGACCGGCGGCGCGCTCGTCGATCTCTTCGTCGACACCTACTACGGCCGGAAGATCGAGCGCGCGCCGACGACGGGCAGCCCGTCCAACCTCGTGATCGCGCCGGGCGCGCGCGACCTCGCCGCGATCGTCGCGGACGTCGAGGAGGGCTACCTCGTCACGAGCTGGCTCGGCGGCAACTCCGACGCGACGACCGGCGACTTCAGCCTCGGGCTGCGCGGTCACGCGATCGCGAACGGCCAGGTCGGCGCGCCGGTGCAGGAGATGAACATCACCGGGAACCTGATCGATCTGTTCGCGCACCTCGCCGAGGTGGGCAGCGATCCGTGGCCGTACTCGACGACGCTCGTCCCCACGCTGACCTTCGAGGGCGTACAGTTCAGCGGCGCATGAGCCCGCCGAGCCCCGAGGTCCAGCAGCAGGCGGACGACGTCAAGAAGCGGCTCGCGGTCGCGATCCCGCACCCCGTGGTCGAGCTCGATCACCGGAACGCGTGGGAGCTGCTCGTCGCGACGATCCTCGCGGCGCAGGCGACGGACAAGAAGATCAACGAGATCACCCCCGCGCTCTTCGCGCGCTACCCGGGCCCGCGCGAGCTCGCCGAGGCCGACCTCGCGGAGGTCGAGGTCCTCGTGAAGCAGTCGGGCTTCTTCCGCGAGAAGGCCAAGCGCATCGTCGGCGCCGCGAAGATCGTGTGCGAGCGCTTCGGCGGCGAGGTCCCCAGGACCATGGCGAAGCTGACGCAGGTCCCGGGCGTCGCCCGCAAGACCGCGAACGTGGTGCTCGGCGTGGCGTATCGGCGGCCGACCGGGATCGTCGTCGACACGCACGTGACGCGCCTCTCGGGGCGCCTCGAGCTCTCGGTGGGCGACACGCCCGAGGCGATCGAGGCCGAGCTCATGACGCTCTTCCCCAAGCGCGCGTGGATCGACACGAGCCATCGCCTGATCCTGCACGGCCGCTATGTGTGCCAGGCCAAGGCCCCGCGCTGCACGCGCTGCCCGCTCCACGAGATCTGCGCGGCCGCGAAGGGCCAGAAGGAGACCCGCGGCTGGAAGGAGCGCGCCGCGTGGGAGCAGCGGCTCGTCGAGTCCAGGGGCGCGATCGACGCGCTCTGAGCGTCAGTCGGAGAC
>JAYRVK010000522.1:0-1633 GCA_041918555.1 Sandaracinaceae bacterium | reverse complement strand
GCTACACCTGCGTGCTCACCGAGGGCGAGCTCGCTGTCGGACGCTATGACCCGCGGCCCGTCGGAGGCTGCGAGTGAGCTCGGCGCCTGTCGTCGCGGGCTACCCGGTCCGCGTGGGACGCGCGCGGCGTAGCCGCGGCTCGAAGAGGACCCACGCCAGCGCGCTCGCGAGGAGCGTCGCGAGCAGCAGCCACCGGAGCGGCGCCCCGTCGCGCGGAGCGAATTCCATCGCGACGCGGTGCGAGCCCGCGCGGACGGGGATCGCGCGGACCAGCGCGTTCGCGCGCAAGACGGGCACCGCGGCGCCGTCCACGCGCGCCTCCCATCCAGGATAGAAAGCCTCGTTGACGACGACGACGCCGTCGCGCGGCGCCTCGACGTCGAAGGCGAGGGTGTCGCGGTCGACCGCGACGTCGGTCGCGGCGACTACGAGCTGCGCGGCGCCCGGCGCGGGGAGGACGGGGCGCGGTCCGGCGCCGATCGCGGGGAGGGCGCTCCCCTCGGGCCAGGCCGCGCCGTCGAGGATCGCGACCGGCGCCGGCGCGAGCGCGCGGACGCGTTCCAGGGCCGCGGAGCGATCGGCGGCGTGCTCGATCGCCGCTGCGTCGACCCAGTACGCGACCGGCATCGCGCGGGTGAGCTCCGTGACGCCGTGCGCGCGCGGGATCGCGCCGGGCATGGCGCCGAGCTCGTCCGGCGGCGGGAGGAAGTGCCGGTTCCAGCCGTGGAGGAAGTGCGGGCCCTGGAGCGCGTGGCGCACGCCAAATTGCTCCGCGAGACCCGGGCTCGGGCGCAGCGCGGCGAGCACGCGCTCGAACGCGGCGAGGGTGAGCGGGTCCTGATAGCCCCGGAATTCCCGGCGCCGAAGCCGCGTCCCGGATCGGCACCCGATCCCGAACTCGTCCATCACGCGCTCGTCGCCGGGCGCCTCGGCGAGGACGCGCGCGGTGGTGGCCTCGTCGCACGGCGGCGGCGCCGCGCGCATGTGGCGATCGGGCGGGAGCGTCGTCGACACGTCCGCGAGGACGAGGAGCGCGAGCGCGAGGCCGAGCGCGACCGAGCCGACCCGGCGATCGGCGACCGCGAAGAGGAGCGCCGCGAGCGCGAGGAGCGCGAGGCCCATCGAAGGAGCGGGGAGCGCGAGGGCGAGGGGCAGGCCGATGATGGCGAGGCCGATCGCGCCCCGGTGGAGGGCGCGCCGCTCGGTCGGGAGGTCGACCCCCGCGAGGTGCTTCAGACCGAGCGCCGCGAGCGCGCCCACCGCGGGTCCGAGCCACGCCTCGTAGCGGTGCGGGAGGCGGAACAGCCGCACGCCCGGGACGCCCTCGAACGCGAGGCCGAAGAGCGGACCGTGCTCACCGAGCGCGAGGAGCACCGCGGCCCCCGCGATCGCGAGGAGGCCGAGCGCCAGCGCTCGGCGGCTCGCGAGCGCGGCCCCCGCGAGCCCGAGCGGGACGAGCCCGACGTAGAGGTGGTTCCCGGGCTGCGGCCAGACCAGCGCGACGAGCGCGTCTGGTGTCAACGAACCTTCCGCGATCGAAGCGTACGACCGGCCGGCCTGGACCGAGTGCTCCGCGAGGGTCAGGCCCGGGACGATCACCGCCGCGGTGAGGCCGGCGGCGACGAGCCCACCG
>JAYRVK010000521.1:0-2192 GCA_041918555.1 Sandaracinaceae bacterium | reverse complement strand
CTCGATCGACGCGCTTGCTCGGCTCGATCGATTCATCGACAGCCTTTGCTTTGAGTCTTCGAGGGGCGCTGCGCGCGCCCCTCACTGCGCGACGGCCTGGCCTCGATCGATCAATCGACACTCTCGGAGCTCTGCGCCGGTCTCGCCTCGATCCAGCAAACTTCATTGCGCCTCGGCGAGAGCGCCCTCCTCGCGCCTTCGCTCCCTCGGCGCCCTAGCTCTTCGGGCCCCGTCGCTCGCCGAGGATCAGCCACGCGGTCGGCGCGAGCACGAAGCTCGCGAGGACGCCGATCCCCGCGATGAGCCCGAGCGCGCGCAGCGCGGGGTTGGTGCTCATCGCGAGCAGGCCGAACGAGAGCACGGTCGAGACGCACGCGACGAGCATCCCGACGAGGGTCGCCTCGGGTCCGTCCGGGTAGCGCTCGCTCTCGACCAGGAAGACCCCGTAGTCCTCGCCCATGCTCAGGACGAGGATGAGCCCCACGACGTGGAGGAGGTTCGCCTCGTAGCCGAGGAGCGCGATCGCCCCGAGCGCGGTGGCGCTCGCGAGGATCGCGGGCGCGAGCGCGGCGAGCGTGGGCCGCAGCCGCCGATAGCGCGCGAGCACCATGAGGAACACCGCGATCAGCCCCGCGCCCACGAGCTCGAGCGTGCGCGTGCGGAAGCGCCCATATGCACTCTGCAAGAAACGTTGCTGATCGAAGAGGCGCACGCCCTCGAGCCCCGCGAGCCGCGCCTCCAGGGCCTCGACGTCGGCCCCGCGGGTCAGCGTCACGAACGCGACGCGGCCGCCCTCGAGCTCGACGCGGAAGCTCGACACCAGCGAGCCGACCGGGCTCGCCGCGAGGTCCTCGAAGGTCAGCGGCGCCGGGGCGGGCCCGCGGAGCTCCTCGGCGAACGGGGCGAAGCTCCCCGCGACGAACCCCTCCTCGGCGAAGACGCGCTCCACCCGCGCCGCGGCGTCGGCCTCGCGGAGCGCGGCGAGGCTCGCCCGCTGCGCCGACGCGGCCCAGAGCAGCGCGTGGAGCGAGCGGAAGTCCTCGAGCTCGCCCGCCGCGCGCGCCGCGGCGAGCCGCCGGTGCACCTCGTCGTTGCGCGAGAGGGCCGCCTCGTCGCCCTCGCCCCACGCGATCACGAAGCGGCCTCCGTCCATGCGGCTGACCGCCTCGCGCACGCGCTCGTCCTCCGCGAGCAGCGTCTCGTCGAGCGTGGCGAGGACCGACACGTCGTCGACCCACTCGAGCCGCGAGAGGCCGACGACCGCGATGACGACCGCGACGAGCGGGAGCGCGATCCGCGCGAGCGGCGTGCGGCGCAGCCACGCGAGCGAGGCCCCGAGCGCGCGCGCGATCGCGCGGTGCCCGCGCCACGCGACGGGCTGCTCGGGGAGGAACGGCGGCAGGATCCAGCGCGTGAAGACCAGCGCCGCGACGATCCCCGTCGAGGTGAGCACCGCGATCTCGCGGATCCCGGGGATGCTCGTCCACACGAGGCCGGCGAGGCCCACGATGGTGGTCGCCGCGCCGAGCGCGAGCCCCGGCCAGATCACCCGCATGCTCTTCCACGGCCCGCCCTCGTGGGGCGCGAGCGTGTGGTGGTTCACCGCGTGCGCGACGTAGTCGATCGCGACCCCGATGAGGGTCGAGCCGAACGCGAGGCTCATCCCGTGGACCCGGCCGAGCGCGAGCTGCGTCACCGCGAGCCCTGCGACGAGCCCGAACCCGAGAGAGAGCGAGCCGAGGAGCAGGTAGCGCGGGGAGCGGAACACGATCAGGAAGAGCGCGATCACGCCGATGGTGCTGATCGTCGAGATGCGCACCACGTCGCCGCGGATCGCCGCCTCGGACGCGATCGTGAAGCGGTGGACGCCGCTCTGCTCGAGCGTGACGTCGCCGTGCCGCGCGCGGATCGCCGCGAGGGCCGCGTCGATCCCGCTCGCGAGGGCGCGCGCCGCGTCGGTGTCGAACGGCGAGCGCCTCGTCGCGAGGAAGATCACGCCGCGCCCGTCCTCCGTGACGAGCCGGCCATCGACCACGCGCAAGCCGCCTTGCTGCGCCGCCTGGAGCCGCTCGAGGTGCCGCGGGAACGCGAGCAGCGGATCGCGCTCCGCGATCCGCCGGACGAAGGCGCCCGTCGGCGAGGCCAGCCGGCGGCGCAGCTCGCGCGCGGCCTCGCGCACCGCCTCGTCGTCG
>JAYRVK010000520.1:0-7838 GCA_041918555.1 Sandaracinaceae bacterium | reverse complement strand
GGGGGCGGGCGTATCCGGGGGGGGGGGGGGCGCGCGGACTACGTGGTGGCCGACCTCGCCGACCTCGCGGAGTGCGATCGCGTGATCGCACAGACACAGGCCACGCACGGCCCGATCGATCTGCTCTTCAACAACGCGGGCCGCTCGATCCGGAGGCCGCTCGCCGAGTCGCTCGAGCGCTTCCACGACCTCGAGCGCACCATGCAGATCAACTTCTTCGCGCCGGCGCGCCTGATCCGCGCGGTCCTTCCGACGATGCGCGCGCGCGGCGGTCACATCGTCAACGTGCTGACCGCGGGCGCGCACATGCCCTCGATCCGCTTCGGCGCGTACACCGCGAGCAAGGCCGCGCTCAGCCAGCTCGGCGACGTCCTCGCGGCGGAGCACCTGCACGAGGGTGTGCGCGTCACCAACTGCTACCTCCACTGGGTCCGCACGCCGATGATGGGCGCGACCGAGGCCTACGACGACGTCCCCGCGGCGACGCCCGAGCAGGCCGCCACCTCGATCCTCGACGGGATCGCGGATCGCAAGCAGCACGTGATGCGCGCGGAGGATCGCCGCCGCCACACCCTCGCCCGGCTCCACCCGAGCGGCCTCGCGCGGATCATGAACGTCATCGCGCGCATCGAGTCGGACGAGCCGGACGCCCACCCCGAGCTCGCCTTCGACCGGGCGCTCCTGCGCCGCTTCGTCAAGGGCCGCTTGGTGTGAGCCATGGGGTCCGAGCGTTCGGAGCTCCCTCACGGAAGTTGCGGAAGTTGGGACCGTCCCCAGGAGCTCAGCGCCGGAGCGGCCCAGGAGCTCAGCGCCGGAGCGCGGCCGCGACCAGGGCGGGGGCCACGGTGGCCGCGGTCTCCGTGCGGAGCACGGTGTCGCCGAGCGAGACCCGCTCCCAGCCCGCGCCCTCGAGCGCGCGGAGCTCGGCCTCCGATAGACCGCCCTCGGGGCCGACGAGGAGCCACGCGCTCGTGCCCCCCCCCTCGATCGCGGCACCGCCGGGCGCGCACGCGAGGCGGCGCGCGGACGCGGGCGCGCGCGCGGCGACCTCGGCGAGCGGCGCGGGCGGCAGGAGGTCCGGCACCGCGGCGCGTCCGGACTGGCGCGCAGCCTCTTCGGCGATCCGCTCGAGCCGCGGCAGGCGCTTGGCGAAGGCCTCGGGGGCGGGCCGCGCGACGCTGCGCTCCGAGATCGCCAGGTGGATCGCGGCGACGCCGACCTCGGTGGCGCCGCGCACGGCGAGATCGAGCTTGGAGTTGCCCTTCGGGAGGCAGTAGCACAGCACGACGTGTTGCGGGGAGCCCGGCACCGCGCGACGCGGCCCCGCCTCGCAGCGCAGCGCGTCGCCGGCCTCGACCACGCGCGCGTCGGCCTCGCCACCGGCGCCGTCGAAGAGGACGAGCGCGTCCCCCGGCGAGAGCCGGAGCACCCGCGCGTGCCGCCGCGCGGCCTCACCGAGGGTCACCGGCCCGCCGTGCTCGGAGAGCGGCGCGTGGTGGAGGCGCCGCGTCGTCACGGGCGCCGCACGTAGGTCAGGGCGAGCCAGTCGCCGTCGACGAGCTCCCGGTCGAGGCCCATACGCTCGTCGAACGCGGCGCGCACCTCGTCGCGCTCGCCGATCAGGAGCCCGCTCAGGACGAGGTGCCCCGCGCAGCGCGCCGCGAGCACGTCGGCCATCTCGACGAGCACGGGCGCGCGGATGTTCGCGACGACGAGCGCGAAGCGCTCGCGCAGCGCGGCCACGTCGGTCGTGGACGCCTCGACCGCGACGCGGTTGACCTCGGCGTTCTCGCGCGTGGCCTCGATCGCGATCGGATCCACGTCGATCGCGACGGCGCGCGAGGCCCCCGCGAGGAGCGCGGCGATCGCGAGGATCCCGGAGCCGCAGCCGACGTCGAGGACCTCGCCGCGCGTGCCGATCCGCTCGATCTCGCGCAGCACGAGCCGCGTCGTCTCGTGCGTCCCCGTGCCGAACGCCTGGCCCGGGTCGATGGTGATCACGCGATCGCCCTCGCCGGGCTCGACCTCCTCCCACGGCGGCCGCACGAGGAAGCGCTCGCCGACGCGCGCCGGCTTGAAGAACTCCTTCCACCGCTCCTTCCAGTCGTCGCCGACGATGAAGTCGAGCGCCGCCTCGCGCGGCGCGAGCGCGTCGACGGCGTCGCGCGCGTCCGTCTCCGCGTCGAAGTGCGCGACGAGCTCGACGCCGCCCTCCACCCGGTCGAGGGTCGTGTCGTCGCGCTCCTCGACCCCGCTCGCGCCGAGCTCGAAGAGCGCGCCGCTCACCGCGTCGACCTCGCGCGGCCCGACGCGGACGCGGACGATGGGGTAGCGCGGCGGCGCCGTCATTCAACGGTGATGACGAAGGTGCCCGTGGCCGGGCCCTGGTTCGACACCTGGTCGGCGATCACGATGGCGGCGACGATGCCGCCGGCCACCACCACGCCGATGATCGTCCAGAACCACCACTCCTCGAGCACGTTCCCGCCCCCGGGGACCGCGATGCGGAGCGGCGCCGCGACGTCGCCGCGCGCGGCGACGGGCAGGCCCTGCGCGTCGAGCGCCTCGAAGTAGTACTCGACGAGCGGCGGCGCGACGTCGGCGGCGGGGATCGTCGCGTGGAACGAGCCGTCTTGCTGCCGCCGCGTGTCGAGGCGCGTGAAGACGGCGTCGGTCCCCTGCCGATACGCGAGGACGAGCGACGCGACGCGCCCCTCCGGGTCCTCGACGGTCGCCGAGAGCGGCACCTCGGTCTCGCGCACCGCCTCGGGCGGCGAGCGGTGGCGGATCTCGACCGCCGCCGCGCTCGTCACGGGCGTGGCGATCCCGGGCCGCCCCGCGGCCTCCCACTCCGCGCGCACGTTCTGGAAGAAGTCGCGGATGCGGGGCGCGACCTCGTCGCCGAGCGCGTGCTCGGGGTCGAGGGGCAGCATGCTCTGGTAGGCGCCGGACGCCTCCTCCTCGCGGCCGAGCGCGAGGTAGGTGAAGGCCAGCAGCCGATAGATCGTCGCGTACTGCTCGGGCGAGTTGCCGCGGCGCACCAGCGCGGCCGACAGGGTCTGCAGCGCCTCCTCGAAGCGGAGCTCGTCGTACTGCTCCTGCCCCTGTCGGATCAGCGGGTTCTGAGCCTCGACGGCCGCGGGCGCGAGCACCGCGATCGCCACCGCCCACGCGACGAGCCAACGCGACTGAACGCCTAGGCGCGACATGGCGCCGACGATACCATCAACCCTCGAGCGCGCGCAGCACGACGTAGGTCACCAGCGCGCCGGCCCACACCGCGAGGGTGATCCAGCGCCGATCCTTCCACGCGAGGTACGGAGCGACCGGCGGGAGGAGCGCCCACCAGCGCTGCCGCCCCGGCGGGTCCTTCGAGCGCACGACCTGCCACACGAGGACCGCGTGCACGGTCAGGACGACCGCGCCCATCACGATCCACGACAAGAGGAGCCAGGTCCGTGGGGTCACCGGGAGGGGTGTTACCACGCCCGCCTTGGGCTATGAACGCGGGCGTGAGCCCTCGACCGATCCGAATCGGCCTGCTCGGCGCCGGCACCGTGGGGGAAGGCATCCTGCGCCTGCTCGAGGACCACGCGGGGGCGATCGAGCGCCGGATGGGGAGCGCGATCGAGGTGCGCAAGGTCGTCGCGCGCGACGCGGGGAAGGCCCGCGGGGCGCGCTTCGAGGGCCTGCTCTCGTTCGATCCGAACGACGTCCTCGACGATCCCGAGATCGACGTCGTCGTCGAGGTGATGGGCGGCCTCGATCCTGCGGGCGAGTACGTGCGCCGCGCGATCGAGGCCGGGAAGTCGGTCGTCACCGCGAACAAGGCGCTCCTCGCGGAGCGCGGCCACGAGCTGATCGAGCTCAGCGAGGCGAAGAAGGTCGATCTCTACTTCGAGGCCGCGGTGGCGGGCGGGATCCCGGTGATCCGCGTGCTCCGCGAGGCGCTGGCCGCCGACACGGTCGTGGCGCTCCGCGGGATCGTGAACGGCACGAGCAACTACATCCTCACCGAGATGAAGGAGCGCGGCGTCGACTTCGCGGTCGCGCTCGCCGACGCGCAGCGAGCGGGCTACGCGGAGGCCGATCCCACGCTCGACGTCGGCGGCGGCGACGCGGCGCACAAGCTCGCGATCCTCGCGACGCTCGCGTTCGGCGCGCAGCTCCACCCGAGCGAGATCCCGACCGAGGGGATCGCCGACGTGACCGCGGTCGACATCCAGATGGCGGCGCGCTTCGGCTACGTGATCAAGCCGCTCGCGGTCGGTGTCGAGCTGCCCGACGGCTCGCTCGATCTGCGCGTGCACCCCGCGCTCGTGCCGGAGAGCGGCGTGCTGGCGTCGATCGCGGGCGCGCTCAACGTGGTGGTGCTCGAGGGCAAGATGCTCGGGCCGTGCCTCCTCTCGGGCTCCGGCGCGGGCGCGCTCCCGACGGCGATGAGCGTGGTGAGCGACATCGTCGACGTCGGGCGCAACTTGGTCTTCGGTGCGAGCGGCCGCGTGCCGCAGCGCGCGTGGCGGGGCGAGCACCTGACGCGCCGCCCGATCGCGCCCGCGGGCGCGCACGTCTGCCGCTGGTACCTGCGGTTCAGCGTGCTCGATCGGCCGGGCGTGCTCGCGCGGATCGCGGGCGTGCTCGGCGCGTTCGACGTCTCGATCGAGCAGATGGTCCAGGAGGGCCGCGGCCCCGACTCGGAGGAGCCGGTGCAGGTGGTGATGCTCACCCACGAAGCGCGCGAGGCCGACGTGCGGCACGCGCTCCGCGAGATCGAGATGCTCAAGGGCATCATCGCGCGCGCCCGCGCGCTGCGCATCGAGGCGTAGCGATCAAGGGGTGTCGAGCGCCGTGTCGAGGCCGCTCGCGGCGCCCCGGACCACGCGGGCCTGGGCCTCGATCGCGGGGCTCGAGGGCACGACCTCGGTCGCGGCGAGCCAGGCGGGGACGTCGCCGAGCTCGACCATTCCATCGAGCGAGTAGACCTCGACGCGGAGCACGCCCGCGCCGAGCGCGGCGGCCACGTCCTCGGAGAGCTGCGCGGGGGAGGCGTACGGCGGCGCGTCGAGCTCGACGATCGACGCGGTCCCCACGAGGCCGAGCGCGATGGTGGCGCGCTCGCCGAAGTGCGCGCGCGCGTCGAGGGCGTAGCTGCGCACGAGGCCGGGGCCGACCCACGCGCCCTGCGCCTCGGCGAACGCGGTCTGGTAGACCATGAAGGCCACGTCGTCGAAGGGCACGCCGTCGACCGGGATGTCGAGCGCGTCCTGCAGATCCGTATCGTCGTCGCCCGCGTCGTCGACGACTTGGGGGTAGGTCACCGCCTCCGCGCGCACGCCGCGCGCCTGCACCGCGCGGACGTGCGCCGCGAGCGCGTCGCGCGAGGCCGCGAACGCGACCGGATCGAGGTGCGTGCGCATGAGCGCCTCGATCGCGTCGAGGCTCCCCTCCGCGAACGCCGCGCGCAGCTCCTCCGAGTACGCGAGCGCGGGCTCGAGGTCGTAGACCACCGCGGCCGCGGTCGTTCCCTCCGCGTCGATCCAGTCGAGCAGGCGCATCACCTCGCCCGCGAACACCTCGAGGTTGTCCTCGTTGGGCCAGTACCCCGCCTCGCGCGCGAGCACGAGCCAGAGGCGCACCTCGACGCCGGCGGTCTCGCACGCGCGGAGGAGCGAGAGGAGGGCCGCGTCGCCGATGCGATCGTCGGGCACCGCGACCTGCAGCGCCGCGCCGCGCGCCGCGAGGCTCGGCAGCGTCGCCTCGACCGCGTCGTACGCGAGGAACTCCGAGTACACCCCGACCGGCGGGCGCACCGGATCGCCGCCCGCGTCGGCCGCGCCGGCGTCCTCGAGCGCGCCCGCGTCCGCGGCGGGGGCGCCCTGGCACCCCGAGAGGAGGATGAGGGTGACCGCCGCGACCCACGCCCGCCGGGCGTCGGTCGGCTCGCGCCCGCCGCGCGTGAGAGGGAGGCGACGAGAGCGGGAGGCGAGGAGGATGCGCCCGCTCCGCGGGCGCGAGCTCGATCGTCGCGCGCGCGGTGCGCGCGCGCTCTTCTCCTCTCCCCGTCTCCTCGCCTCCCCGCGGGATCGAGGCGCGCGCGCGATCTCGTCCCTCGCCACGCGAGCCGACGGCACCTCAGGGCCCCGCGTCCGGCATCCCCGCGTCGGTCCCGGCGTCGATCGCCGGCATCCCCGCGTCGATCGCCGGCATCCCCGCGTCGGTCGCCGGCACGAGCCCGCACGCCGCGGGCGTCGCCGCCGGCCACGGCGTCGCGTCGAGGCACGCGGGCGCGCTCATCCCGCCGCCGAGCGCGTCGACCCAGTCGCCGAGCCACGGCGCGGCCACGCCCGACAGCGGGCCGTGCTCGACTGCATCATAGAAACACACGTTGACGTCGACCCCGTTGTAGTCGGCCTCCGCGATCGGGCACCGCATCGACTCCACCGTCGAGCGGTTGTCGAGGCTCCCCTGGTGGAACCAGATCGGCGCGCCTTCCGGGTCGAGGGGCGGGCGATCGTTCGCGAAGCGCTCGAGCCACGTCGCGACGAGCGGCGGGCAGCGGTCCATGATCCCCGCGTCGCAGAACACGCGGCTCGTGAAGGGCGAGTAGAAGGCGGAGTCGAAGACCTCGCCCACGTTCGCGGCCACCGCCTGGAGCGCCTGGCGCATGTCGGTGCCGCCCGCCATCGGCGGGACCAGGCAGTAGTTCTCGAACACGTCTCGGATCGCGTCGCGGCGATCGGGGTGGATCGGGTCGTACGCCGCCGCCTCGCCCTCGTACGCGGCCTGGTGGCCGACGAAGTACATCGCGCCGTAGACCACGTTCCAGCCGTCGTCGCCCGCGGTCCCGTAGGCCGGCACCGTCATGAGCTCGCCGAACACGCCGGTGTCGAACCACACCCCGGCGAGCGCGGAGACGCCGATCAGGTTCAGCTCCGGCGCGTAGCTGCGCTGCAGGGCCTGCGAGACGAGCGCGGCGTGGCCGCCCGCGGAGTGGCCGCTGATCAGGACCTCCCCGCTGAGCGCGCCCTCGGGGGCGATCGCGAGCGCGGCGCGCGCGCCGTCGAGGGTCGCGTGCGCGGCCTCCGCGGCCTCGAGGTACGAGAGCGTGCCCGGCGTGCCGAGGCCGATGAGGTCGGGGACGAACACCGCGTGGCCCGTGCCGATGAGCACGTAGAGCGTGCGCTCCAGATCCGTGAAGCGCCCGCGCGACGGGGCGCAGTCGTCGGCGAGCCCGGTCGTGCCGGACACGTGGACGAGGAGCGGCAGATCGCTCGCGCCGGACGAGGGCAGGTAGAGGGTCCCGCTCGACACGCCCGCGTCGCCGTTGCGGCGCTCGGAGCGGTAGAGCACGAGCGTCACGTCCGCGCCCTCGGTGAGCGTCGGCCCGTCGTAGGTGCCGGGATCGTCGGCGGTGATGTTGAACGGCGCGCGCGCGCGCGCGTCGGCGGTGGCGGCGTCGATCGGCGCCGCGGTCCCGCACTTGATCACGCGCCCGCGCTCGGCCGCGGTGAAGGCGGGCAGATCGTCGGGCGGCGTCCAGAGATCGTCGCCTGCCGGCAGCGTGCAGTCGAGCGGCGGCGGGCCCGCGTCCATCGGCGGCTCCCCCGAGTCCATGCCCGGATCGCCCGCGTCCACCCCGGGCGGCGGGCCCGCGTCGGACCCCGGGTCCTCGTCGCACGCCCCGAACGTCAGCGCGGCCGCGAGGCACGCGCACTGAGAAAGCCAACGACTCGTCATGGTCCCAACTCCCGCGAGGAGACCATGGTACCCGCGGGCCCCACAAAAGAGAACGGGCCCGCACCACCCGGACGCCGCCCGCGTTACGGGGTGGGGGATCG
>JAYRVK010000519.1:0-2995 GCA_041918555.1 Sandaracinaceae bacterium | reverse complement strand
TGCCGATCGCGCAGCACCAGGCCGTCCAGATCATGCTCGCGGAGATGGCGATCAAGTACGAGGCGACGCAGCTCCTCTGCCACAAGGCCGCGTGGATGATCGACCAGGGCGACCGCAGCTCGGTGGTCGCGAGCTACTCGAAGGCGTTCGGCGCGGACGCGGCGATGCAGGTCGCGACCGACGCGGTGCAGGTGTTCGGCGGGGTCGGGTACATGAAGGAGTACCCGGTCGAGAAGCTGATGCGGGACGCCAAGATCTTGCAGATCTACGAGGGGACCTCGCAGATTCAGCGCATGGTCATCGCCAAGAACGTCCTGTCCAGGTACGCGTGAGGCGCGCGCGGATCCTCGCGCCGGTCCTCGTCCTCGCGCTCGGCGCGCTGAGCGCCTCCGCGCAGCCGCGCCCGTTCCTCGGGGGCGAGCTCGACCAGGACGCGATCCTCGCGCGCATGGAGGGCGCGCCGCGCGAGCTCCGTCCGGTCGGGACCAGCAGCGTGACGATGCGGGTCGAGCTCGGTGCGATCCGCGTCGCGTTCAAGCCGCGGAGCGACGCGCACCCGCGCGGCTACCTCGCGGAGATCGGCGCGTACCACGTCGCGCGCCTGCTCGGGATGGACAACGTGCCGCCGGTGCGCGGCCTGCGGATGCCGCGCAACGTGATGCGCCAGCAGTTCCGCTCCGAGCACCCCGAGGACTGGGAGCCGATCGCGGAGAACATCCGCTGGGACGAGCCCGGCGTGGCGCGCGGCGCCGCGATCTACTGGATCCCCGCGATGGCGCGGAGCGAGCTCACGAGCGAGTCGGCGATCCACGCGATCCGCGGCTGGCTGCGCGTCGGCGGGGAGCTCCCCGCGGGGCGCGAGGGCGTGGCGCGCGACCTGTCCACGATGTTTGCGTACGACTACCTGATCGGGAACTGGGATCGGCTGAGCGGCGGCAACGTCTCGGCCACCGAGGGCGGCGAGCGGCTCTTCGTGCGCGACCACAACGTCGCGTTCGGCGCGGTGAGCGGCGATCGCTACGCGCGCCTGCGCCGCACCCTCGAGCGGGCGCAGCGGTTCTCGCGCTCGTTCATCGGGCGTGTCCGCGCGCTCGACGCGGCGGCGCTCCGCGCGAGCCTCGCGACGGATCCGGAGGCGGCCGAGGGGCCGATCCTGGACGAGCAGCAGATCGAGGGCGTGATGCAGCGCCGGGCCGCGCTCCTGTCGTACGTCGCCGGGCTGGTCGCGGTGCACGGCGCCGAGCGGGTGCTCGTCTGGGACTGAGGTACTCTCGCGCGCGTGAAGGGCTCCTGGATCGTCGGCTCGGTCCTCCTGCTCGCCGGCTGCGCGGGCGCGGCGCAGCACCGCTTCCCGCTCGCCGAGCCGATCTGGCGCGACGACGACATGCAGCCGTTCGCGGCGCGGCCGGGCGAGATCTACACGCCGCCCCAGTGGGACCGCGTCGATCACACGCTCTTCCGGCCGCTCGCCGAGGCGTTCCTCTACGAGCTCGACCGGCCCGCGGTGAACGTCAACGCGCTCGACGAGGTGCCCGCGTCGAGCTGGTTCGAGCCGCGGCTCGGCCGCGTGGAGCTCACCGCGGCGCAGGTGCGCGCGGGCGCGTGCGACTCGCCCGACGAGCCGCCGCGGCCCTGGACGGTGATCCGCGCCAAGGAGTCGGGCTCGAGCCCGGGCCTCGTGATCCGCGACGCCGACGGACAGATCTCGATCTTCAAGATCGACTTCGGGCAGCCCGAGCGCGCGACCGCGTCGGACTCGATCGCGACCCGGATGTTCTGGGCCGCCGGCTACCACACGCCGTGCAACCGCGTGGTGTACTTCACGCCCGAGGACCTCGTGCTCGCGACCGAGCCCGACGGCGACCACCGCCTGCCGACGGCGGAGGACGTGCAGCGGCTCGTCGACGCGGCCGTGGTGATGCCCGACGGGCGGCTGCGCGGGAGCGTGAGCGAGTACCTGCCGGGCCGGCCGCTGGGCGGCTGGCGCTTCGAGGGGCTGCGCGAGGAGGACCCGAACGACGTGTTCCCGCACGAGCACCGGCGCGAGGTGCGCGGGATGGTGGTGCTCTCGGCGTGGCTCAACCACATCGACACGCGCGCCGAGAACAACATGGACGCGTGGATCGAGGTCGGCGACGCGGGCGAGGGCTACGTCCGGCACTACGTGCTCGACGCGGGCGACTCGTTCGGCCAGGTGTTCGACACCTCGCACCTCCTCAGCCAGAGCTTCGGGCTCTCGCACTACTTCGACATCGGACACATCACGCAAGACTTCTTGTCGCTCGGGCTCGCCGAGCGGCCCTGGTACGACGCGCCGCGCGGGCCCGCGTTCGCGGTGCTCGGCTACTACGACGCGGAGCGCTTCGACCCGGACGACTGGCGCAACGGCTACCCGAACCCCGCCTTCGATCGGGCGACCGAGGAGGACAAGGCGTGGATGGCGCGCATCGTCGCGCGCTTCCGCGAGGTGCACGTGCGCGCGGCGATCGACGCGGGCCGGTTCTCGAGCGCGCGCGTCGCGAGCGAGCTCCTTCGCATCGTGCAGGCCCGGCGGCGGGCGGTCCTCGAGCGCTTCCTCACGCGGCGCTCGCCGCTCAGCGACCCGGAGCTGGTCGGGGGGGAGCTGTGCCTCGCGGACCTCGCGCTCGAGTCGGGGATCCGAGCCGCGCAGAGCCGGCGTTACCGCGCCGCCGCGTGGGACGACTGGCCGAGGGAAGGGCTCCGCCGCGCGGCGACGCGGCGCGAGGGCCACCGGGTCTGCGTGGAGCTGCCGCGCTTCGAGGGCGCGAGCGCCGCCCATCCCCGCTACCGCGTCGTCGACGTGATCGCGGGGACGGTCGGCCGCGAGGTCACCGGGCCCGCGCGCGTGCACCTCTACCAGATCGGCCCCGACGACTTCCGCGTGGTCGGCCTCGAGCGCCCGGACCGCTGAGTTTCACAGGGGCGCTGCGCGCGCCCCCAGTTCCGCCCCCCCCAGCCGGCCCCCCCCCCCCCG
>JAYRVK010000518.1:0-1772 GCA_041918555.1 Sandaracinaceae bacterium | reverse complement strand
GGCGCCGGTGGCGGCGCGGCTCCCGCGGCCCACGGCGGAGCGCCCGGCGGTGCGGCGGCAGGTGCGTCGTCGTAGTCGAACGCGGGGCGGCCGAGCGCGGTGGCCGCGAAGTCCTCCGGGGCCGCGGACGGGTCGGTCGGACGTCCGTCGCCCCATCCCGAGGGTCCGCGCGGCTGGCTCGGGTCACTCACGGGAGTTCGAAGGTAGGAGAGCGAGGCCTCGATCGGCAAGCGCCGCGATCAGGGCGCGGCGTCGGGCGTGCCCGCGTCGGGGCCCGGGCTCGTCCCCGCATCGGGGATCGGCACGCACTCGCCGCGCTCGTCGAAGACCTCGCCGTCGGGGCAGCGGACCGTCTCCGCGCACCCCGTGGCGAGCGCGATCCACGCGAGGAGCCCGAGCCAGGCGCGCATCAGAACGTCCCCCGCACGCGGAGCTGAGCCTCGTCGGCCGACACCGTGACGTCGACGCGGATCGGCGCGACCGCGTCGAACACGACCGCCGAGACGAGGAGCGCGAGCCCGATGCCGAGCAAGATCCCGGTCTGCGGGCCCACGCGGACCATCTCGACGCAGCCCACGTCCTCGATCGCCTCCTCGCACTGCCCCTCGCGGGCGATCGTCGAGAGCGGCGAGATGAGCGCCACCACGCCGCCGATCGCGAGCGCCCCCCCGACGAGCCAGTTGAACGGGCTCGGCTCGGAGCGGCGCGCCAACGGCGCCGGAGCGACCGCCGCCTCGGGGGGGGGGACCGCGGCGCCGATCCGCGGGCTCACCGACACCTCGGTGTCCGCGACGACCACGACGGACTCCTCGTGCGCGCCCGCCTCGGCGTGGACGAGCCGGAGCGAGTGCTCGCCGGGCGCGAGGGTGAGGCGCACGGGCGTCGTCCCTCGCGGCTCCCCGTCGACCTCGACGCGCGCCCCCGCGGGGATGGACCGCACGACCAGGAAGCCGTCCTGGCTCGGCGCCGCCTCGAGCACACGGGCGAGCGCACGCGCCGTCGCCCCCGAGAGATCGCCCTCCGAGATCGGCTCCTCGGCCTCGCTCGCGTCCCCCTCGGGGCCGACGAGCCGCAGCCGCACGCGCGGTGGCTCGCCGTCGACGCGATCGACCCGGAGCGCCGCGTCGGCGCCGGTCCGCGCCGCGAGGGCAGCCGCGCACGGGACGGGCTCCGCGTCGCAGATCTCCCCGTCGGGCATGCGCACGAGGCGCACTCCGCGCTCGGCGATCGCCTCGATCACTGCCGCGCGGAGCTCCACCGGATCGGGGGCCTCCCCGATCACCACCACGACGCTGCGCGCCTGCGCGAGCGGCGGCGCGAGCAGCAGGCACGTGACGAGGGCGAGCGTGCGCACGGGCGCCGAGGATGCCGCGGACCGTCGGGTCGTGCCACCGTCGCACCGTGCGCATCGATCGCATCGATCGAGATCGCCTTCTCGGCGAGGGGCTCCCGGCCGCGGCGCGCGCGAGGCGTCGGATCGCGCTCGATCTGGCCGAGGCGGCGCTCGACGCCGTCGACCCGGAGCGCGCGGTCCGCGCGGAGCTCGAGCGCCGCCGGGGCGCGGGCCCCTTCACGCTCTTCGCGTTCGGGAAAGCGGCGCTCGCGATGACGCGCGGCGCCGCCGGCACGGTGGCATTGGCCGGCGGCGTCGTCGTCGCGCCCGAGCCGGCGCGCTTCGACGGGCTCACCGCCTTCGTGGGGTCGCATCCGGATCCCGCGCCCGACGCCGTAGAGACCGGGCGCGCGTTTCTCGCGGTCGCCGACGCGCTCGG